>CAZKUZ010000200.1:0-1584 GCA_964556045.1 uncultured Thermodesulfobacteriota bacterium
CCCCGTTCCTTGAAGGACGCGGTGAACTGGTGATTCTCGAATTTCAGGATAACCCGGCTGCCGGTGATGGAAGAGAGGGTTTTCGAACGGGCGCAGGGAGTTCGGACGATGTTGTCGGCGATCCGGCGTGCCGTTTCCCGGATGTCTTTCAGGTCGATGGCGCTCATTTATGGACCTCCTTGACGGATGTTGCGGCTATGAATCCTTCCACGAGAGGATCCGGTTCGTGACAAGCCCGTTGACGGAACCGGTGAGGAGGGCGAACCCGAGGAAATAGGGAAGCAGGAGGAGGGCCGAGGCCTGGCGGATGATCATGGCGGCGAGGAAGACCTGAACCAGGTTATGAACCCATGCCCCCACGAGGCTGATCCCCCAGAAACTTGAAAACCTTTTGGTGAGCCGGAAGATTCCGATCATGGCGAGCGTGGCGGTGAGTCCCCCGCCGAAGGCGAGGATAAATCCCGGGGAGAAGAGTTTCCCCACGAGGGCGGAACCCACGATGACCCGAACGAGGAAGATGCCGAGGATGAACGTACTCCCGTAGAAGGGGAGCAAGAGCATGGTGACGATGTGGCTGAGGCCGAGCCGGAGCCAGGGAACGGGCAGAGTCAGGAGGGATTCGAGGGCGTGAACACCGATGGCGAAGACGGCAAACAGCGCGAAGTGCGTCGCTTTTTCGATACGGTCAATGGTGAAGCGATCATCGGGTGATGGCATCGGTTTCCCGCCCCTTTCTGTGTTTAATCTCTACAACGATTCGGTTGGGAATGCAAATCATCACGTCCCCGCGGGCGGGAATGGGCCCCATTTTCTGGCAGAGTTTGTGGGCGCAGGGGGCTTCAATGATGGCGGCCTGTCCGTTATGGATCCGGATGACGGTCGTTCCGATCGGCCCTTGAACCCGGATTATCCGGTCCTTGTTCAGGGGATAAAATCCGAGGGGGCGTCCGTTGACCGAGACCCATACGTCTTTCGCTCGTGGTTTCAGGAGGTGGAAGGTGAAAAAACTCAACGCGGTGAGAAGGATGAGGAAGCCGAGGATTACCATATCTCCCCGGGTGACGGATGAACGAAACCCTTTTTCAGTTCCCATGCCGGAGACGTTCCCAGATGTGTTTGTTGAATCTTTCGTCCAGCTCCCGGGTGTTTCGGGGCGGATCGGGGAAGGTGGCCTCCCAGACGTGCTGGTTTTCCATGCAGTAGTAGATGAACAGGTCCGGGGACCAGTCCCGGAGCCACCGGAGGAGCGTTCGGTAGATGGCGACGCGCAGGGGCTGAAGATAGCGGAATTTGCCGTCCTCGTCCCGGAAAAACTCTCCCGTGAACAGGGACGTATTCGGGAAGCGCGTCCGGATGAGATCCTTCTGAGCGCGAGTGTAGCGGAGTCCCGCCATGCTGATCCAGAGGATTCGAGAGGGGTCGAGGGTACGAGACAGCCTCTCGATAACCTTCATGTATTCTCTTTCCCATCCGTCGAACCAAATAATGGGGTCGAAGTGAAGGCCGATCCAGTATCCCATTTCTTGACATTCGCGGGCGGCTCGCAGCCTTTGGTTCAGCGTGGCCGTGAGGGGTTCCACGGTA
>CAZKUZ010000201.1:0-12848 GCA_964556045.1 uncultured Thermodesulfobacteriota bacterium
ACCTTTGGACACAACTATAACCTTTCCCTATCCCACCACCTCCTTTTTGTTGATAGGTTAAAAATGTTTGGTTCATGATAAAGCTAATCCTCAAAATTCCATTTGTCAAGAAAAAAATTAAAATGTTTTAATTTTTAACATATTGAAATTATTAATTATTATGAAATAGTGATAGGTAAATATGTATATGAGCTTAACCTGTTGTTTTGGAGATGCGAGTCGCGTTTTCACGTTTATTCATGGCGCAAATCAGGGGGCTCTTTCGATGCTTTTCCTTCTTTTCCTGATTTTTTTATTTCTTTATTTCGTTATAAGGAATAGCATCATGATGCCTGACCGTTCAGGTTGAAAAAGCGGAGCAAATATACTATACCAAGTCCAGTTCGAGGAGGCGAAATCTTTGGTGCGTTCTGTGTATCCCTTTACGGCTATTGTTGATCAGGAGGGCATGAAAAAGGCCCTGATACTGACGGTGATCGACCCGACCATCGGCGGGGTTCTTATTCGGGGACAGCGGGGAACCGCGAAGAGCACGGCGGTGCGAGCACTTGCCAATCTTTTGCCCATGATCGATGTGGTCAAGGGATGTCCCTTCCACTGTCATCCCTCGGATCCACACCTCATGTGTGAGGACTGTCGTCAACGCTTCGAGGAGACGCGAAAACCGCTTCCTTCGGTTACCCGCAAAATGCGAGTGGTGGAGCTTCCCATCGGGGCGACGGAAGACCGGGTCATCGGCACGCTTGATATGGAGACCGCTCTGCAGACGGGGCGGCGCTCTTTCGAGCCGGGGATTCTCGCCGAAGTTCACCGGGGTTTTCTCTACGTGGACGAGATCAATCTCCTTCCGGATCATTTAGTAGATATCCTCCTGGACGCGGCGGCCATGGGTGTCAATTACGTGGAGCGGGAGGGGATTTCTTTCTCCCACCCCAGCCGTTTTGTGTTGGTGGGGACAATGAACCCGGAGGAGGGAGAGCTCCGTCCCCAACTGATGGATCGTTTTGGGGTGTCCGTGGAGGTGCGGGGAATCGAGACGCCGGAGATTCGGGAGGAGGTGGTGCTCCGACGGCTTGCCTATGACCGGGACCCCGACGCCTTTCTTGAGCAGTGGAAATCGAAGGACGAAAGGCTGGGACGGGCCATTTTCCAGGCCCAGCGACTTCTTGACACGATTGAATTGACGAGCGACTCTCTCAGGATGATTTCCAGGATATGCTCGGATTTGAAGATTGATGGGCACCGGGGGGACATCACCATGGCGAAGGCGGCGGTGGCATTGGCGGCCTATTACGGGCATCAACAGGTGCGGGAGCAGGATGTCCGGGAGGCGGCCACATTGGTCCTTCCCCACCGGATTCGCCGGTCTTTGATGGATGAGGACGTTCAGTTTTCCGTCGAAATGGTTGATCAGTCTATCGAAAAGGCGAAGCAATCCGCCCCGTTTACCGAGATGGCTCCCGTTTCTGAAAAAAAAAAGTCCCTGAAAACTCAAGAGGGTGACGGCAAGGTTGTCACGAGGGTCCATGCCATCGGAGAGGATCGGTTCAACCTGACCTTTCCTAAGATTGATATACGCCTGTCTCACCCGACAACTCCCGGTAAATCCATAAAGGCGCAGGCCACCTTTGAGGGGGCCTATGTGCGAAGTGTCCTGCCACAGGGAAAACCCAGGGACATTGCGCTGGATGCCACCATGCGGACCGCGGCGATGTTTCAGCACCAGCGTCGGGGGGAGAGAATGGGGCCCCTCATCATTCATCCCGCGGATATCCGGGTCAAGTGGCGCCAAAAGAAGGCGGGGCGATGCCTCCTCTTCGTGGTGGATGCCAGTGGGTCCATGGGGGTCCAGGAACAGATGCGGGAGACCAAAGCGGCGATTCTCAGCCTTTTGAGCAAAGCGTATCAGAACCGCGACAAAATCGGCCTGGTTGTCTTTCATGGAACCCAGGCAGACCTTGTCCTGCCGCCCACAGGGAGCGTGGACCTGGGCAGGAAGTATCTTAAGAGGATTCCCACGGGAGGGAAGACCCCTCTGGCCGCCGGCCTTGCCTTGGGGCTTGCCACCCTCAAGACGGAACAGTTGAAATATCCGGATCAGGCCTTTCTGCTGGTCGTCGTCTCGGATGGACGGGCCAACGTGGCCTTCAATGGGGGAGACCCCCTCGATGACGCCGTCATGGTCGCGAAGCAGATCAGGAAGGCCGCGATGGACACCATGTTCATAGACACGGAAATCGATCCATGCGCCTTCGGTTACGGCTGGGACCTGGCCAAAATCATGAACGCCGCGTACGTGCCGTTGGGTCAGTTGGACTCCGGACGAATCGTATCCCTGCTCTCATGAAATTCAAACAAAAGCTATTAACCGAGGTTCCCGGCGGAGACGGAAGGGCGGCCCTCTGGGTGGCTGCCGGTTATGAGGAAGCCCGGGATGCCGTTTCAGGATTGAGCGAGAAGGATATCCGGCTTGAGCCTGCGACGCGCGTCATAAAAGAGAACCGGCACCGGGCCGTTTATGAGACGCGTTTGCCATTTCTGGAGGCCCCTGTCTTGATTAAATCGTTCCGCGCCCCGAAACTTACCAGGGTGCTGAAGGGCCTTTTGGCCTCTCCCGGTGTGCGGGAGCTGTCCCACGCCCTTGCGGCGGCGGAACGGGGGATTCCCATCGCCCCGCCGTTGTTTCTCCTGGAACGCCGGGAAGGGCCGCGAATCTCGGAGTGCCTCCTGGGATACCGTTACTTGGAGGGAATTTCCCTCTATGACTGTCTTGTAAGGGAAAAAGACCTTCCCCTTGAGCGGCGGCGGCGCCTCATGGAAAGGGCGGGAGAACTGACGGCCTTGCTCCACGACCGCGGTGGGGTTCACAGGGATTACCACGCGGGGAATCTCCTGGTCCTGGAAGATGCCTCGATGGTATTGGTGGACCTCTATCCCTTGACTTTCAGAGAAGGGTTGAGCGGGGAAGATCGCGTGGAAGGCCTGGCCCATCTGGTGGCTTCTCTCGCGCCTTTCTTGGGAGAGGAGGGGATTGATGAACTTCTGGAGGCGTATCGGGAGGCCACCCGTGCCGCCTTGCCGGACGGATTGAGAGACAGGGTATGGCGACGGCAGGGAGAACTGCGCCGTCGCCATGAGGCGAGCCGCGCGAAACGCTGCATGAGAAACAGTTCCCAGTTTTATCAGTTCCGGGGAAAGGGAATCAGGATTGCCGCGAGGAAGGAACTGACGGTTCAACAGATCCTCGCCATTCTTGAGTCCTTCGATTGGAAATATAAAGCCCGACCGTCGGACGCCTTGAAAAATGCGCCGGAATCTGTGATTCTTAAAATGGACGACGCCTGGAGCGTCCCCCTGTGCGTGAAGTGGTATCGAAAAAGGGGGGGATTGGACCCGTTGAAGGAGTATCTTCGCGGGGGGCGCGTGTTGCGGGCGTGGAAAGGCGGAAACGCCCTTGTGGCGCGGGGGATTCCGGTGGCGACTCCCTTTGCGATGGTCAAAACGCAGAGGGGCGGGTTTCTTTTGATGGAAGCCGTCGAGGGGGTGGAGCTGGACCGGAAACTCGACAGGCTGATTTCAGGGACCGGGCGGAGTGACGTCGAGGCGCAGAGGAAGGTCGTGCAGGCCGTGGGAAAATTGCTGGGACGTTTGCACCGGAAAGGGATCTTTCATGCGGATCTGAAGGCCTGCAACCTGATGCTCATAGAGAAGGAGGATCAACTGGAGATCAAACTGCTGGACTACGATCACGTAAATATTTACAAGTCTCTCCCTGAGAGGTTGATCCTGAAAAACCTTGTTCAGCTTAACACGAGTGTCCCGAAGGAGATTTCCCGAGGCATGAGATACCGGTTCCTGCGAAGCTATCGAGAGGCCTTTCCCGAAGGGCCTTCACCGAAAACCCTCTTCCGGAAGGTATGGGAAGCGAGTAAATCAATGCCCATCGTGTACGTTACGGATCATGGAGACAGGATCGCGTCATGGCAGTCTTGAAGACCCTCGCCCTCGATGTCCGGGACCTGTATCGGTACCGGGCCCTCATATGGACCCTGGTGGTCAAGGAGCTCAAGCTTCGATACCGTGGGTCCGTGCTCGGGTTTTTCTGGTCTTTTCTCAACCCCCTTCTCCTGATGGCGGTTTACGCCTTGGTTTTTTCGGTTTACATGCGGATCCAGATGGAACACTATCCCGTCTTCATGTTCTGCGGGCTCCTGCCGTGGATATGGTTTTCGGCCTCGCTGTTGGAGGGGGTCAACAGCATCGTGGGGCGGGGCGATCTCATCACCAAGGCCTTTTTCCCTCCGCAGATTCTTCCCATGGTGACGCTTTTTTCCAACTTGATCAATTTTCTCCTGAGCCTGCCCATCCTCTTCATCTTCCTCTGGGCAAGCCATGTGATTCCCGGCTGGCCTTTGATTGTTCTCCCGGCCATCCTTTTCGCGCAGTTCCTCTTTACCCTGGGCCTGGTTTTGGCGCTTTCCGCGATGAACGTCCACTTCAGGGACCTGACGCATATCCTTGGAAACGTGCTGACCCTCTGGTTTTTCGTCTGTCCCATCATCTATCCCTTGAAGCAGATTCCCGAGCGTTTCCGCTTTCTCGTGGATTTCAACCCCATGGCATTGTTGACATTGATGTATCAAGACGTCTTTTTTTATGACCGGTTTCCCAACTTGAAGGTTTTGGGCGGACTTATAGCCCTCGGGATCGTCGTGATCGTTGTCGGAAACGCCATCTTCAACACCTACCGTGAATCGTTCGCAGAGGATATATGAGCGAAGCCGCCATTGAACTTCAGCATGTCTCAAAACGGTTCAAGCGGACCGTTTTGAAGAGCAATTACGTGACCTTGAAGGATTTCCTTCTTCGAAAGCGGCGCGTGCCCAAGAAAGGGCGTTACATCGAGGTGTTGAACGACATTTCCTTGGCGGTTCCACGGGGAAAGACCGTCGGGATCATCGGGAAAAACGGTTCCGGCAAAAGCACCCTCCTGAAGCTCATCGCGGGGATTTACCGCCCCGATTCGGGGACGATCAAGGTCAACGGGAAGCTCTCGTCCCTCATCGAGCTGGGCGCCGGGTTCCATCCCGAGTTCACGGGGCGTGAGAACGTCTACATTAACGGCATCCTCCTGGGATTGACCAAACAGCAGATCCGGGAGCGGTTCGACCAGATTGTGCGCTTTGCCGAGCTGGAGGACTTTATCGACATGCCGGTTCGAACCTACTCCTCCGGGATGTATATGCGGCTGGGGTTTTCCGTCGCGGTTCACGTGGACCCGGAGATTCTCTTGATCGATGAAGTTCTCGCCGTCGGGGACGAGTCGTTCGGCCACAAGTGCAAGGAGGTTATCCGGCAGTTCAGGGCGGCCATGAAGACGATTGTCATGGTGACGCATGACATGTCGGCCGTGGAGAAATGGTGCGACGAGGCCGTCTGGCTCAACAAGGGGGAGGTGGCGGACCGTGGAGAACCCCGGCGCATCATCGATCGGTATCGGGAGAATGTAAAGGAAGATGAGGAGAAGACCTTCGAGGCGGCCCACCAGGTGGGGACGAATCTTCTTGGGAAACGTTGGGGGGATCGTCAGATCGAAATCACGGAGGTAAGACTGCTGACCAGGGAAGGGCAGGAGCAATCCATCTATAACCTGGGAGAAACCACGATCGTCGAAATTTCTTATCGCGTTAACCAAAGGCCCCCGCAATCCATCGTTTTTGGCGTGGGGATTTTTACCGCGGACAATATCTGCTGCTACGGAACCAATACCGAGATTGAAAAGATACCCGTCTCTTTGAGCAGAAATGAGGGAAGGGTGCGCTTTGTCATAAAGGAAAATACACTGATTGAAGGAACCTATTTTTTGGATGTGGCCGTTCACGCGGAGGATGGCTATCCCTTTGATTACCTACAACACCATACGGCCTTTGCTATACGCAGCAAGATCAAGGACGTGGGGATTTGCAGGCTCCCGCATTCGTGGGAACTGGACACGTAGAAGGAGATATAATGGCGACTTTTTTGGTCACGGGCGGCGCGGGATTCATTGGATCTCATCTTGTTGATGCCCTGTTGGAAAGGGGGGACACGGTCTTGTGCGTGGACAACCTCTCGACGGGGAAGGTGGAAAATATTGCCGATGTGGAACTGAACGAGCGGTTTTCGTTTTTCAAGGCGGATATTCGAGACATTGAAACGATGCGAAGCCTGATGAAGGGGATCGATTTCGTCTTTCACGAGGCGGCCCTTGGATCGGTCCAACGCTCCGTGGAAGATCCCCTGACCACCCACCAGGTCAACGCGACGGGAACCCTCAACGTCCTCATCGCGGCGCGGGAATCCGCGGTGAAACGGGTTGTTTACGCCTCCTCTTCGTCCGTCTATGGGGACAGTGTAACCTTGCCGAAGGTGGAAAGCATGACGCCGTCTCCGAAATCTCCCTATGCCGTTTCAAAACTTGTGGGGGAACATTACGCCTCGGTTTTTACGGACCTTTACGGTCTGGAAGTCGTTTCCCTCAGATACTTCAACGTCTTCGGCCCAAGGCAGGATCCTTTTTCCGATTACGCCGCCGTGATTCCCATCTTCATCCGGCAGCTTCTCAAGGGGGAATCGCCCACCATCTTTGGAGATGGGACCCAGAGTCGGGATTTCACCTACGTGGGAAACGTGGTCAGGGCGAATCTCCTCGCGTGCGAGGCGAAGGGGGCGGGGGGCAAGGTCTTCAACGTGGCCTGCGGAGAAAGGATGGACCTGAATACCCTATTGAGCCATCTTAAAAGGCTCCTGATGCCATACAAAAAAGGCGTAGAGTTTCTTGAACCTATCTTTGGACCTCCACGCCCGGGGGACGTGAAGCACAGCCTCGCGGGAATCGATGTGGCCCAGACCTGGCTCGGGTATTCCCCGGAATTTTCGGTGGAGGAGGGATTGAGGGCCTCCATCGAATGGTATGTTGAAAACCTGCAATAGGCCTTTGCCGACCGTTTTTTGTGATGATGTCTCCGGACAAAGCCACGGATGAGGGGTACCCGTGGAAAGAGGCCGTTGCAACCGGCCTGAGATCGGGGCTTTCCACCACCTTTCGGCTTGTCCGGATCATCATTCCGTTCTATTTTCTGATTGAGTGGCTCAAACTGACCCCGGTGCTGGGATGGCTGGGGCACGTCCTGGCCCCCGTCATGAAGATTTGGGGACTTCCCGGAGAGGCGGGTTTCGTCCTCGTGACGGGAAACCTGGTCAATCTCTACGCGGCCATTGCCGTGATGATCCCCTTGCACCTGAGTATCCCTCAGATCACCCTGATCGGCCTCATGCTGGGAATTTCCCATAACCTCATTGTTGAAACGGCCGTCCTGAAAGAAGCCCGGATGCCGGCTGTCCGGTTGGCTTTATTACGGTTAGTCAGTTCCGGGATTGTTGGGTGGCTGGTGAGCCGGTTTTTGATGGGAGGTTGAATAAACCCGGTGATTTCCCTGGAAACATTGTTATTACACCCCCTTATCGGGGCGTTGAAGCTCTCGCTTCGGCTGTTACTGATTATCGTTCCCTTGCTTGTTTTCTATGAGTGTATCCGGGCCCTTCCGTGGTGGCGACGATTTGGAACTATTGCTGAGGAAGGCCATGCGAACAAAATGGGGGTTTCTCCCCATACCCTGATTCCTTTATTCACCGGGATCTTCCTGGGCATTGCCTACGGGGCGGGGGTGATTATCAAGATATCGAAGGAAAAGGCTTTGAAGTCCTTGGACTTGTGGTTCCTGGGGCTTTTCCTGGCCACTTGCCATGCCGTGGTGGAAGATACCCTGATCTTTGTCGTGGTTGGGGGAATGGCTCGATGGATCATCGTGCCGCGTATCCTGCTCGCCCTGAGCCTTTCGGTGATCCTTTTGTTCACGGTGAGGCGTGTAAAAACGAAGCAAATTTCGCCTTAAACGAAAATATTTTCGCAAACGAGGGGTGGTTGGCGGCGTATTTTGGCGGATAAACGCAAGTGTGCAGTTATTTAATTTGAAGCTTTTTCGTCTTTCAGTCTTTACGGATTACGGGTGCGCTGGTGCATGACCCATGATTCCCGGTCTCTACCCCCTTGTCTTCTGCCTCTCATTTGTTCTCTACTTTACCTTTTTCGCCTTTTGCTTTAAAGTGAGATGGTAATCCAGGGGAGATTTTGGTTTAAAATTATAAGAAATGGCATGTAAATTGCATTCACAGACATTGGAGGAAGAGATGTTGCGGAAAGTAAACGACAGGCGGGGGATCAGCTCACTGGAACTGGCGGTGGTCCTGGCCTTGATCGCCATCATGGCCACCTTCACGATTCCCTATCTCGGGAGCTGGCTGAGACACTACCGGGCGGTTGGTGCTTCGAGAGAGGTAACATCCACGCTTCAAGAAGCCAGAATAAAGGCGGTTGCCGATAACCGGGAATGGCGGGTAATCATTGACCAAAGCAATGGTACCTATTGGTTGCAGCAAGGGGATGCTTCCACCGGATCGACGACATGGACCACCCAGGGGGGAGTAAAATCCCTGCCCAAAGGTGTTATCTTTACGAATGCGTCCGGAGGTAATACTTCTGGACAAGTTACCATAGAATTCAATCCTTCGGGAACGGCAACGGGAAATTCAGTCTATTTAAAAGGAGAGAATGGGGAACGTTATAGAATTACGATATTGTCCACCACGGGACGTGTTTGGGTCCGGGTGTGGAATGGTACGGGCTGGGTGCCAACATAAATTTAATACGTGTGTTATTAGCTGACTGGAAAAAGTTTTTTGAGATGATATGCAGAACGGGATTTATGAAATGAACAAAAAAATAAGAAATAAAGGGATCTTGGGAAGAAGACCGATGAAGGATGGGGGATTTACCCTGATCGAGGTTATGATTGCCATTCTAATCCTCGCGGTGGGCATGATGGCCATGGCATTACTGCAGGTGACGGCCATCCGGGGCGGGTCTTTTGCCAACCAGATGACGCAGGCTTCCATCTACGGGCAGGACAAGATCGAGGAATTGAAAAATACAACGTATGCGTCTGTGACGAATGGTAACGACACGATAACCAGTGGAAACGGCGTGACGTATACACGAACCTGGACCGTGGCGACGGATTCCCCATATTCAGGTTCTAAAACCATTAATTTGACGGTATCCTGGACGGGACCGCAGGGAAACAGTCACAGCGTTCAATTTTCAACTATTGTGTATGAATAGGGGAGTGGGTGTGAAGAAAAACGCGGGTTTTACACTGGTTGAGCTGCTCATCGCCCTCGTGTTGAGTATTGTCATAGTCGGGGCGGTTTATGCCACGTTCAATTCCCAGCAGAAAAGCTTCTCCTTGACCAACGAGAAAACGGATATGCAACAACAGGGAAGGGCGGCCATGAACTGGCTGATGCGTGATCTCCGGATGGCGGGGTGTCTTGTCCCCACCTCTAAGGCGATCAGGATTGTCAATCACAATATTCCTGATGGAACTACCCCGGCGTCTGATGAAATAACATTAATTTTTGCTGATCAGAGATTTGATGGACTGACGATACAATCATCCAGCGGCTCTCCCCCGACGACGGTCACGGTCGAGGTTCAGAGCGGAGGGAGTTTTGCTCCCAATAATAATGATTATGTGAATAAAAATATTGTTCTTGTTAATCAGGATGAAACCCATAGCGTGATAAGAAGAATAACCCAGGTTTCGGGAACAGGGACGCAGAGGACGCTTACTCTCGGCAATCTGGATTCTTATCTTTCGGGTTTAACACCAGCTTTTAATTCTTCCAACGATAACAGCGCGTCTTATGCGGGTGGGAATGCCTATGTGCTTACGACGAGAACATACGACGTCCAATCTGAAACCCTTTATATCAATGATCATAATGACGGAACATCTTCAGGGACCCCGCAACCTCTCGCCGAGGGAGCTGAAATTTTACAGTTCGATTTCCACATGTCCGACGGGTCTACCCAGTCCGACCCCACGGCGGGCTCACATACAATCGATCAGTCGAGGGCGGTTCGGATTTATCTTCTCATGAAAAATATTGTGAAAGATACAGATTATGCGGATACGTTAACATACACGCTCGGTGCGGGAAACGCGGTCTTTACACCCAACTCGAGTTCCTCCCTCCGACCTTACAGGAGGAGACTTTTGACGACATTGGTCAGGTTGAGAAACTTTGGATTGTAGAAAGGTGAGATGAAAATGATAAAACACGGAGGATTGGAATTGAAAAACGATGAGCGAGGATTTGTTCTCGTGATCGCCCTGATCGTCCTTTTAGTGGCGACAGTGGTGGGAATCTTCGCCATCCAGAACACGTCCATCGATACGAAGATCTCCGGGAACGAACGGATTGCCACGCTGTTGTTCAACGCCGCGGACGCGGGTGCGGATGCGGCGGTGGGTTGGTTCAAGGCGAATACGTCGGAAGGTGGTTCTAAACTTTCCCTGAGCACAACCCCAACAGCTCCGGTGGGGGCCTATTGGGGGTCGGATTTAACGCTGGGATCCAATATGAGCTATAATTTTAAAATCGATCCCCTGGTGAAAAGCTCTCACCCCCCCGTTGGTTGGGATCCTGCCCTTTATCGTCGTTATTACTACCTTGTAAGTGCGAGAGGGAATGCGAGCGGCGCGGCTGGATCCAAGGAAATTAGGATGGAAATTAGTAGGGTTTTTAGGAAATAACATAGTAAAAATGAATATTGTGGGGTAATTTTATGAAATCGCCAAGAAATATTAAGAATCAAATGGTAAAGCGACCTTTAATTTCAACACTTTTCTTTGTGGGATTTCTCATCTTTTCCATGCTTTTTTGGCCTGTTGTAACTGCCAACGCATCACCACAGGCGACACCTCCTTTTGTAACGACTTCCCTTGCGCCCAATGTGCTGATCAGCATCGACACATCGGGGAGTATGCGATGGGGGCATTCCGGTTTGGCTTATCCTGAAGACGCTGTTTATGTTATTGCGAAAAATATTTATGACACAAATTATGGATCTTATTCAGGATATGATGTAAAAGCGGAGGTGATTCAAATTGCGGATGATATCGGAGATTCGTCTGATCAGTGGTTGAAGAGTCTTCCTGGACTTCAAGGAAGTGTTCACTACTATCGATATAACCCCTCCGTGTTTATCGACTTGACAGGTCATGTTTCTGCAATCAAGGCTGCTCTTTCATCTACTGATCATACTGTGATGACAATAGGCGGGGTTCAATGGATTGTTTTCAAAGGATCGTGGGGAGCTACCGATTACAAGTTTTCAGGCCCTTACAATATGGGAAGGCTTTCGAGGATTACTATGGCCAAGTGGGTGGTAACAAAGCTCATCCGGAATACCACGGGAATTCAGTATGGAATCATGAGATTCGAGAACGGGTGTAATCAGCACACTGGCGGTCGCATGGTGTTTCCATGCACTGATTTGACGGCAGACTATGATAATAACGGGCATCCGGACCAGGAAGACCTTATTAATTATGTTAACAGCATCTATGCAGATGGATGTACACCGCTGGCCAATACCCTTTACGAGGCCTGTTGCTATTTTGGTGGTGAGGCTTCTCCTTCCGGGGCGACTTACAGTGGTGCTTTTGCTTCCAAGATCATGGATAGTTCAGGAAATTATATCAGCCCGATTCAATACTGGTGTCAGAAGAGCTTTGTTATCGTAACGACGGATGGCGAGTCCTATCAGGATGGGGGGAATGTCCCGTCGGATATCCAGGATTATGATAATGACAATAATAGTGATGATGGTAGCCACAGCTCGAGTGATAGCCTGGATGATGTGGCGTTGTACGCTTACGACACGGACTTCAGGCCTTCTCTTGGCAACGGTGAGGGAGAAACAACCAAACAGAATTTTTCCACCTATACAATAGGGTTTGGCGGCGCGGCGGCAACATTACTCCAAGAAACAGCGGATGACAGTCACGGACATGGAGAATACTATGGTTCTACAGGTCAGGGATCGCTCTATGCGAGCCTTCACGAGGCTATAAATGATATTCTTTACCGTATTTCCTCTGGAACCGCTGTCGCTTTTTTGAGCACATCGAAATCTGCAAAGGATCGCCTTTTCCGGGCCAAATTTCATCCAAGAGGTTGGAAGGGATTTCTGGAGTGTTACAGACTTCCCTATACAGGGGGAAGTCCGATTTGGGAGGCGGGGGAAATCTTACATTCTTCTATCGCGCCGGACGACAGAAAGATTTACTTTGCACGGACACCCACTGCAACGGCTCGAAGAAAATTTAGTACAGCAAATGTCACGCCAAGTATGCTCGGAGTTACTACTACAACCGAGAGAGATCATCTTGTTGAGTATATACGGGGAGCGTATGATGCTTCCTGGGGATATCGGGACCGGGACCCCGACGGAGGTGGGGGAAATCAATGGAAGTTGGGGGATATCATCTATTCGACGCCGGTGGTCCGTGCGGAGCCCAATGCCTATTGGGATGCTGTGATCAGCTCTCCTGCGTTTGATAGCTATTCGGATTTCAAGGCAAATCGTTATAATAGAAGACCCCTTGTTATTGTTGGGGGCAATGATGGTATGGTTCATGCGTTCCAGATTAGGGGAAAAAGTATAGCGAAAGGTGGGTATGCTGGGGGAGAACGATGGGCGTTTATTCCAAACAACCTCTTGTATAATCTCAAGTCTTTAGCAAATGATCCCTATTCCCACAATTACTATGTGGACTTGACACCCGTACTTGCTGATTGCCAGATAGGGAGCTCAGTCGCGAATGATCACGGCTGGAAAACGATTTTGTTGGCTGGAGAGCGCCAGGGAGGAAAGGCTTATTTTGCCCTTGATGTCACGG
>CAZKUZ010000202.1:0-2205 GCA_964556045.1 uncultured Thermodesulfobacteriota bacterium
AGGGGGGAGCCCGACTGCCGGACGCCGACGAGGTCCCCGGGGCCCCGGATGGCCAGGTCGGCCTCGGCGATCTTGAAGCCGTCGGTGGTTTTCTCCATGATGGCGAGGCGTTTTTTGGCGTCTTCCGAGCCGCTGCCGTGAACGACGAGGTAGCAGGACGAGAGGGCCTGCCCCCGTCCCACGCGTCCCCGGAGCTGGTGGAGCTGGGAGAGGCCGAATCGTTCCGCGTGCTCGATGACCATGATGGAGGCGTTGGGGACGTCGACCCCCACCTCCACGACGGTGGTGGAGACCAAGACTTGGATCTCACCGGTTTTGAACCGGGCCATGAGGCCTTCCTTCTCCTCGGGAGAGAGCCGCCCGTGCATGAGGCCGACGGTGTATTCCGGGAAGATGCGTTCCTGCAGCCACCGGGCGTTGGAGGTGGCGTCCTCCAGGTCCGTCTTCTCCGATTCCTCGATGAGGGGATAGACGATGTAGATCTGGCGCCCCTTTTCCACCTCGCCCCGGAGGTTCCGGTAGAGCATCTCCCGCGTCCTTCCCGGGACGCAGGTGGTTCGCACCGGCTGGCGGCCCGGGGGGAGCTCGTCGATGATGGAGAGGTCCATGTCGCCGTAGAGGGTCATGGCGAGGGTGCGGGGAATGGGAGTGGCGGTCATCATCATCAGGTCGGGTGGCGGTCCCTTTTCGACCAGCTCCAGGCGCTGCCGGACGCCGAATCGGTGCTGCTCGTCGATGATGACGAGACCCAACCTGGCGAAGGTCACCTCTTTCTGGATGAGGGCGTGGGTGCCGATGACGAGGCGGACGGTTCCCGAGGCGATGGCCTTGTGGAGGGCCGCCTTGTCCGAGGGGCGCTGGGAGCCGGTGAGGAGTGCGAGGTCGGCGTCTTCGAAGAGGGCGAGGGAACGGAAGGTCTCGAAATGCTGCTGGGCGAGGATCTCCGTGGGGGCCATCAAGGCGACCTGGAAGCCGTGGTTCAGGTAGAGGGCGGCGGCCACGGCGGCCACGACGGTCTTGCCGCTTCCCACGTCCCCCTGGAGGAGCCGGTTCATCGGCCTTTTGGAGGTGATGTCCCGGAAGATCTCCCGGACGGCGCGGGCCTGGGCCTTCGTGAGCCGGAAGGGAAGGCTGTCCAGGATTCCCTTCAGTTCCTCCCGGGAGGCGGGGCACGAGACGCCGGTCACGGTTTCGCGGTTCCGCTTTTTGCGGGCGAGGAAGAGCTCGAAGAAGAAGTAGACCTCGTAGAGGAAACGCCGGCGGGCCATCTCGAAGTTGGCGGGGAGGCAGAGATCGGGATCGGCGGCGTGGAGGATTTCAAAGGCCTCTTTCAGAGGGGGAAA
Organism: uncultured Thermodesulfobacteriota bacterium; assembly: GCA_964556045.1. GTDB lineage: Bacteria > Desulfobacterota > S145-22 > S145-22 > S145-22 > JAOZMY01. The sequence goes on from CAZKUZ010000202.1 coordinate 1,344, forward strand.
GTGGTGGAACGCGCGGAGGGGGACGGGGAGGGGATCGGTCAGGTGGGGAACCGTTCGGCGCAGGGCTTCCCGGACGAGCTTCAGGAAGGGCTTTTGGCCGATGTCTCCCACCTCGGGGTAGATGGGCACGAGTGTTCCGAAACGTTCCGGCCGCTTCGATTCGGAGGCCGCCTCCATATCGGGGTGGTGCATCTCCAGGAGGAGGCCGAAACGCCTGACCTCCCCGAAGAGGTGGTAGGTGGTTCCGACCTTCAGCAGTTTCTTGAAATAGGGGACCCCCTTGAACCACTTGAGGGTGAGGGTTCCCGTTCCGTCGGTGACCTGCGCCTCCAGGTAAGCCCGCTTTCTGAACCCTTTGGGGGTAAGGCGGATGAGCTTTCCCACCACGTAGGCGTTCATACCCGGGGTCAGGTCCCGGATGGCGACCTTGCGGCGGCGGTCCTCGTAGCGGAAGGGAAAGCGGGTCAAAAGGCCGCCGAAGGTCCCGCACCCCATCTTCTGGAGGGTTTTCAAACGGGAGGGGCCCACGCCCTTCAACTGGGACACGGAGGCCGATAGGACCCGCAGCATGACGGTGATCTCCGCCGCGTCGGGGAGCTCCTCGCGGGTAAGGGCCCAGACGGGGCCTTCCCGGGAAGGGAGCTCGGGGGATTTCAGGAGGCGGAGGGCCTCTTTGAGACGTTTCTTTTTTTCCGTCTCCGGCAGGGTGTCGAATCCGGTGAAGAGGCCGGTGATCCGCCGGACGAAGGGCGGCGGCAGGGCGCGTTCCTTCAGGGCGGTTTCCGCCCATCCCTTAACGAAGCGCTCCAGGTCCTTGACGACGTGGAGGTGGGCGAAGTTGTCTCTCGCGGCGAATTCGAGC
>CAZKUZ010000203.1:0-1603 GCA_964556045.1 uncultured Thermodesulfobacteriota bacterium
TACGTGACCCGGTACCGCTATCCCATGGTCAACGGGTATTCCCCCGTGGTGGCGAAAGATTACGTGGATAAGGTCTTTTACGGGCTGTATCCCATGGATGTGGGGGAGGCGAGCGAGAAGGCGAGAACGATGCTCCGGCGGCTTCACGTCAAGTACGTGACGTTTCACGCGAACGCTTATCCCTACAAGATCTGTCCGTTCCCCTCGTGGATGACGCTGAAACGGCTGCGGAGGCTGCCTTTTTTGAAGGAGATTCGGACGTCGGATGACAAGTTTCTTTTCCGGATCGATGAGGCGGGCCTGGATCGGCCGCTCGAGCCGGGCGCCTTGGAAGCGATCGATTCCCCGGTAGGGGTGCTTTGGGAGGCGGAACGGAGCCGGCACCTCATTGGGAAGGTCGTTTCGGACTCCAAGGCCTCGGCGGGCAAGGCCCTCCTGGTTTCTGAACCGAAGGAGCGGGGAATGATGATGGGCAATCAGAATCGGTTTTTCCCCCGCGGGTGGTACGAGGGCGTGGCCAGGATAAAATTGGCCGATGGGAAGGAGACCGACGGGGAAGGGGCCGTGGCGGCCCTTCTGGTGACCGGCCGTCACCGGCGGGTCACCTTGACGAAGAGGGAGATTCTGCGGGAAGATCTGAAGAGCGGTGAATACTCGGATGTTCGGTTCACCTTTCACGTTCCCTGTGCCCAGAAGATAGAATGTATCGTCTATTCAAACGGTATTGCTTCTCTTTGCCTTGATTACGTCTTCATCGCGTTTCGGGGGAAAGGAGAGGGCCCCGCGGTTTTTCAGGCGGAGGATCTGTTCCATCTGGCCCCGACGCGTCCCTTGCCGGACGGAAGCGGGATGGGAGTGCGCTTTTCTCCCGAGGTCCTCAACGACCGGGGTGTAGGCGGCCCCCTGCATCGGCTGATGCCGGGGCGCTACGCGGCGACGTTTTACCTGGCCGTGCAAGGAAGCGAACGGCCCGAGTCACCCGTGGCAATTCTGCGCGTGGCGCGGGGCCACCAGAGGGAGGTGCTCGCGGAGAAGACGGTGGCCCGGGGAGATTTCGGTTCTGCCGGAGTGGTGACGGCCTTCCCCTTGAGATTCGTGTTGAAGCGTCCGTGCATCATGCAGTTTCCCGTCTATTACCAGGGGAGGGGGATCCTCTGGGTCGATCGTGTCGAGGTTGCAAGAATATCCGGTCCGTGATATAAAATCCCCTTAATTTCTAATGAATTCCCGCCTGCGTGATGGGGCGGGGAGGAATAATTTGAATGGAAGATAGAAAAACAGCAAATGGCCTCCGGGCCCTGATGATAGCCCCGGAGCCATTTTTTCAGCCGCGGGGAACGCCGTTCAGCGAGTATTACAGGATCAAGGCCTACTCGTCCTTGGGGATTCGGGTGGATCTATTGGCCTATCCCATCGGAGAAGACAAGGTGATTCCCGGCCTCACGATTCACCGAAGTTTTCACCCGCCGGGGGTGAAGGATGTCCCCGTCGGCCCATCCTTGACCAAGATCTATCTCGATGTCTTCCTCTTTTTCCGGGCCGTCTGGATGCTGATCCGGGGACACTACGATTTCATCCATACCCACGAGGAGGGGTGTCTCAT
>CAZKUZ010000204.1:0-11758 GCA_964556045.1 uncultured Thermodesulfobacteriota bacterium
CTCTTACACCGCCACGGCGGACAGGATCACGGTCCAGGCCGACGGCCAGACCTTTGTCTACCCCTACTTCTTCAACCGCCAGGGACTGGTCATCACCTTCCCCAACGGCGCCAAGGCCCTCTTCGTAAAGGACACGGGACAAGCCCGGGCCAACCCCGCCACGGGAAAGGTCTTTCCCGAACTGGTCGGCCGATGGAAGGACATTCGCTCAAGCGGCCACACCATCATCGTTCTGATGGGCGACGGCCGCTACAACTATTACAGCGATTACGCGGCGGGCAACAGCGCCCAGGGTCAGACAAACTGGGAATACGGGAATTCCGCAAACGATCGGGGAAGCTGGCGGGCCCAAGGAACCCCGGCGGCTGGAACGATCTACTACACGTCCCAGGACGGCAGCTCCGGCACCCTCTCCTATCAGGTTCACGTGGAAAACGGACAGACCTACTGGCGGGAATACTACTTCGACGGAAAGCTCTACGTAAAACAGTAGTTCTCGTTTATCTAACGGATCCCGTCGTTACTCTCTACGACTCTTTCAATCCCAGGACATCCTGCATGTCATAGAGGCCGTTGGGCTGATCGACGATCCACAGGGCGGCACGGATGGCACCCCGGGCGAAGTTGTCACGGCTCATGGCGCGGTGGGTCAGTTCGATCCGTTCCCCGGTTCCGATGAAGAAGACGGTATGCTCTCCCACGATGTCCCCGCCCCGGATAACCTGCATGCCGATCTCTTCCTTCGTCCGGGCGCCGACCATGCCCTTCCGGCCGTAGACCCCGACCTTCGAGAGATCTCGCCCCAGGGCGGCGGCCACCTGCTCTCCCAGCTTCATGGCCGTCCCCGAAGGGGCGTCCTTTTTCTGGTTGTGGTGGGCCTCGAGGATCTCCACGTCGTAGTCCGCGCCCAGGGTTTTGGCCACCTCATAGGCCAGTTTGAAGAAGAGATTCACCCCCACGCTCATGTTGGGCGCGATCAGGCACCGGCCGTTTTTCGCCCATTGTTCAACCTTCTCCATGTGGGAGGCATCGAATCCCGTGGTCCCCACCACGATGGCCTTGGAAGCCTCCATGGCCATCTCGATATGCCGCAGGGCACTGTCGATGTGGGTGAAATCGATGATCACGTCTCCCGCATCCATGGCCTTCGACAGATCATCCACGACCTGGACCCCGAGGGTCCCCAGCCCCAAAACCTCTCCGATGTCTTTCCCGATCACGGGATGATCGGGACGCTCCACCGCCCCCACGAGGCGGGCCCCGTCCGTTTGGGACAGGAGGGTGATGATACGCCCCCCCATTCGCCCACCGGCCCCACAAACGATGACAGATACCATTTTCCCCTCCCTTTCTATATCAGGCTCGTGCTGAAGTATCGTTCGGCACGATCCGGCAGAACCGTTACGATATTACCCCCTATCTGTCGGCTGATCTCCATGGCCGCCCAGATGTTGGCCCCCGACGAGGTTCCTACGAGCAGGCCTTCGTCCCGGGCCAGACGGCGGGTGGTCTCGATGGCGTCTTCGTCGGAGACGGTGACCACATCGTCGATGATGGAAACATCGAGGATCTTCGGAACGAACCCGTCCCCGATACCCTGAATCTGGTGCAGGCCCGGCTCGTCACCAAGGATCGCCGAGCTGTTCTTGGGTTCCACCGCGACGAGATGAATATCCCGGCGTTTTTCCTTCAAAAATTTCCCCACGCCCGCCAGGGTACCGCCACTTCCGACGCCTGCCACGAAGGCGGCGACCTTTCCCTCCATCTGCTCCCAGATCTCCTTCGCCGTGGTGAGGTAATGGATCTCCGGGTTGGCGGGGTTCTCGAACTGCTGCGGGACGAAAACCCTCGGATCCTCCCGCTCGAGCTCTTCCGCCTTTTCAATGGCTCCCGTAAGGCTCTTATCCGCCGGCGTCAACACCAATTCTCCGCCAAAGGCCCGGATGATCTTCTTCCGTTCCTCGCTCATGTTCTCCGGCATCACGATTCGGACCCTGTAGCCCTTCTGGACCCCCACGAAGGCAAGGCCGATTCCCGTGTTGCCCGAGGTGGGCTCCACGATGATGGAGTCCGGCGTCAACCGCCCATCTCTTTCCGCCGTTTCGATCATGTGAAGGGCCACACGATCCTTGATGCTCCCACCGGGATTCAGAAATTCCGCCTTCGCGTAGATGGGAGCGGAGGTGAGTTTCCCTATTCTGACCATCGGGGTATTTCCGATGGCCTGCAAAATATTCATCGTTTCCAATCAGTTCCCCAGTAATCCGTATTTTTTGAGCGCTTCTTCAAGTTTTGCGTCATTCGCCTCCGACATGGAACACAACGGCAGTCGGAGCTCGTGGGCGATCTTTCCCATCTTCGCCAGGGCCGTCTTCACGGGGATGGGATTGGTCTCATAGAACATGGCCTGATGGAGCGGCAAGGTCTTGTAATGGAGCTCCCTGGCCTTTGCGATGTCCCCCGCTTTCCAGGCGTCGTAAAGGGCCGCCAGATCCCCGGGCACCACGTTCGCGGTCACCGAGATCATTCCCTTTCCGCCCACCGCGAGCAAGGGAAAATTGATGAAATCGTCCCCCGAAATGACGGCGAAATCATCGTCGCAGAGGGCGATGATCTCAGACGCCTGCCGCAGAGACCCCGTCGCCTCTTTGACCCCCACAATCACATCGATCTTCGAAAGGCGCGCCACCGTCTCGGGCAGCATGTTCACGCCCGTCCGTCCGGGGACATTGTAGAGCACCATGGGGAACTCGACCGCCTTGGCAATGGCCTCATAGTGTTCATACAGCCCCTGCTGGGTCGGCTTGTTGTAATAGGGCGTGATCAGAAGGGCCCCATCCGCTCCCGCGGCCTTGGCATCCCTCGTCAGGCGAATGGCTTCCGTGGTGTTGTTCGATCCCGTGCCGGCCATGACGGGAACCCGACCATTCACCGTTTCCACTGCCAATTCGATGACCCGATCGTGTTCCTCGAAAGACAGGGTCGCGGATTCCCCCGTGGTCCCGCACGGGACGATGACGTCGGTCCCACTTTCGATATGCCACTCGATTAGATTCCTGAAGGCCTCTTCGTCCAGACGCCCGTCCTTGAACGGCGTCACGATGGCGACCATGCTTCCTTCAAACTTCATGGTTTCCCCCTCCTCCATTTAAAGTTTCTTTCCCGTTGCCTCCGGGATGGCCTCCGGGTAAAGCCATCCGTCATAGATAAATCGCACCTCCCCCTCGAAAAAGACAGGGGCCCAGGTTCCCGCCTCTCCTTCCCAGGAGATATTCAAGATCTCCCCGCTCGCCGCCCGGACGGAAACCGGTGAAGAAAATCCCTTCTTCATGGACATCATCAAAGATGCCGCCACCGATCCCGTGCCACAAGCCAGGGTTTCGTTTTCCACGCCCCGTTCATAGGTTCGGAGGGCCAGGGCGTCCTCACCGATTACCTGAACAATGTTCACATTTGTCCCCGCCGGCCCGAACTTCTCGTGGAAGCGGATCTTACGCCCAATTTCGATCAGCGGAAATCCCTCGAGGTCCTCGACCTCCAGGACCACGTGGGGCACCCCCGTGTCGATGTAAAAGAGGGTGAAGGACTTGCCGTCAATCTCCAGGCGCAAGTCGGGATCAAAGAGCTGGGGGTCCGTCAACTGAACCTTGACCCGCTTCCCCTTGACCTCCGCCCGGATAGGCCCGGCCAGGGTGGAAAAGGTCATGGAGGGACCCGCGATTCCCCTCTCATAGGCGAAACGGGCGGCGCACCGGCTCGCGTTTCCGCACATCTCCGCGATGGTTCCGTCACTGTTGAAAAAGCGCCAGGCGAAATCGTAGGTATCATCCCTTTCCAGGACGACCACGCCGTCGGCCCCCACGGAGAGCGCCCGTTGACATATCTGGCGCACCCACATGCTGTCGACCCAGGAATACGATCCGTCCATCCCGTCCATGAAGATGAAATCGTTTCCGCTTCCGCTCATCTTGGTAAACTGGATCTTCTTCGCCTGCTTCATCTCACGCTCCTATGACAACCAAGGAGGTATCTGTTCCCCGCGGATCAGGTCTTCGTAGGTTTCCCTCCGGCGGATCACGAAATAATTCTCACCGTTGACCAGGACCTCCGCCGGTCGGGGCCGCGAATTGTAGTTGGACGCCATGGTAAACCCATAGGCCCCCGCGCTCATGACACTCAAGAGGTCTCCCGGCTTCGCGTTCGGGACCTCGCGCTCCTTGGCGAGGAAATCCCCCGATTCGCAGATGGGGCCCACCACGTCCGCCACGATCTTCTCGTCGGATTCGACCACGGGCTGAATCTCCTGGTAGGCGTCGTAGAGGCTGGGGCGGACCATGTCGTTCATCCCCGCGTCGACCACGACGAAGGTCTTGAGGGCGCCCTGTTTGACATAGAGGACCCGGGTCACCAGGATCCCCGCGTTTCCCGCCATGACACGACCGGGTTCGAAGATGAATCCCTGCGGGATCCCTTCCGCCGCCCGCCGAACGGTTTCAGCGTAGGCCTCCGGGGAGGGTGGCGTTTCATCCTTGTAGGTAATGCCCAGGCCGCCCCCGAGATCGATCCAGCGGATTTCGATTCCCTCTCTCCCCAGCTCCTCGACGATCTCCCGAAGCTTCAGGACGGTCTCTTCGAAAGGAGAAAGGGTGGTCAGCTGCGATCCGATGTGACAGTCGATCCCGAGAATCTCTACGGCATCCATTCGGGCGGCTTTCTTGTAAAGCTCCACGGCCCGCTTCACCTCGACGCCGAACTTGTTTTTCTTCAGGCCCGTGGAGATGTAGGGATGGGTCTTGGGATCGATGTCCGGGTTGACGCGAAAGGCGATGGGAGCCACCTTGCCCATCTCGGAAGCCACCTTTTGAATCTCCCCCAGCTCCATCTCCGATTCCACGTTGAACATCATAATACCCGACTCGAGGGCGTATCGGATCTCCTCCCGCGTCTTCCCCACGCCGGAGAAAACAATGCGTCCGGGATCCATGCCCGCCTTCAGACAGCGAAAGAGCTCCCCGCCGGAAACGATGTCGGCCCCACCCCCCAAACCGGCAAAGAACCGCAGAACCGCCAAGTTGGAGTTGGACTTCACGGAAAAGCAGATGAGATGCTCCAGCCCGTTCATGGCCCGGTCAAAGACCCTGAAGTGCCTCTCGAGGGTCTTCTGGCTATAGATGTAAACAGGGGTTCCCACCTTGGCCACGATATCGGAGACCTTGCAATCCTCCGCGTATAGCTGCCCGTCTCTGTAATTGAACTCATTCATATCAATCGACTTTCACCGAAACGTAACCCGAAATGGCCCCGTCGTAACCGTCCTTGTCGAATGGCACCACGCGATAGACATAGACCCCCTTTTTCTTGACATCGCCATCTTCCCAGATCACCACATCGTCCTTTTCCCTGAAATTCACGGGATGGTCCAGGTCGAGGACAGCCACCATGTCAAATCCGGAGGGACAGTCGATACAATCGTTGCTGCCGGGTTTGACGATTTTCCGAAGGACCTTGTAGCCCGCCAGATTCTTCAGCTTCCTTCCCTTTAGATCCTTGGTCGGCGCCTCCCAGCTCAACTGGATGCGGTGGTCCGCCTTCACGATTTTGAACTCTTTCACCGCCCTCGGAACCGTCACGTCCTTTGGAATCGGGCGTGCCTTTTTTCCGCATCCTACCATGACCATGGCCAGCATCACGACCCCCGTCACAACCCAGGTTCGCCTCCACAACATCCCCCTGTTCTCCATTTAGTCCTCCTTGCTCTTCAAATAGTGTTCCTCGGCATAGGCAATATGCGCCAAAACCGATTCCCGCCCCGTCATACCTGTCCCGTTTCGCTGATCCACGCCCCTTTCCACGGAGAGAACCTCGAACACATCCTCATCGAAATCCGGCGAGAAACGCTTCATCTCCTCAAAACTCATCTCGGCGAGATCCTTCCCCGAGGCGAGGGCATAGGAAACCAGCTTACCCACGACCCCATGCGCCTCCCGAAAGGGTTTCCCTTTCCTTACCAGATAGTCCGCCAGGTCCGTGGCCTGAAGATAACCCTGTCGAACGGCCTTTTCCATCTCCTCAGGGAGAGGCTTCAACCCTTTTACCAGAAGTGTCGCCATGCGTAAACCGCCGCGAACCGTATCCACCGCGTCAAACAGGGGTTCCTTATCCTCCTGCAGATCCCGGTTGTAGGTCATGGGAAGCCCCTTAAGAACGACCAGAAGGGCCATCAGGTGACCGAAAACCCGCCCGCTCTTCCCCCGGATGAGTTCCGCGCCGTCGGGGTTCTTCTTCTGGGGCATCATGCTGCTTCCCGTCGCCAGTGAATCCGGCAGCTCGATCAGATGCCAATAAGAGCTGTTCCAGAGGATCAGGTCCTCGGCGAATCGGGAGAGATGAACCATGATGAGGGAAAGGGCGGACAGGAACTCGACGACGAAATCCCGGTCGCTCACCGCGTCCATGCTGTTCCGCGTGACACCGCTGAACCCCAATTTTTCGGCAACGAATTCACGGTCGATGGGGAACGTGGTCCCCGCCAGGGCCCCGCTTCCCAGCGGGCAGAGGTCCACCCGCTTCAGCGCGTCCGCCAGGCGTTCCTCATCCCGGTGGAACATCTCCACGTAAGCCATGAGATGATGGGAAAATCGCACGGCCTGGGCATGCTGGAGATGGGTCAGGCCCGGAAAGATCAAATCGATGTGTTCCCGCGCCTTTTCGATAAAGGCGGCCATGAGGGTGTTCAGAAGATCCCGGAACTCTCCGATTTCCTCTTTTACATAGAGACGCAGGTCGGTGGCCACCTGATCGTTCCGGCTCCGTGCCGTGTGGAGGGCCCCGCCCTCGGGTCCCATCTTCTCGATGAGCCGGGCCTCGATAGCCATGTGGATGTCTTCCCAAGTGGAATCGAAGGAGAAGGTTCCCGCGTCCAGTTCCTCCCTGATCTCTTTCAAGGTCTCCACGATCCGGCGGCCAATACCTTCCTCGATGATCCCCTGCCGGATCAGCATCTTGCAGTGGGCGAGGCTCTGGGCGATGTCCTGGGGATAGAGCCGACGGTCAAACGAAAGGGACTCCGAAAAGTCCTCCAGAGTTTGGTCCGTAGGCGCGGCAAATCGCCCCTCCCATGGTTTTTTCGAACTCATGACATCTCCCTCGGCCCGAAGATGGCCGTTCCCACGCGGATCATGGTGGAGCCTTCCTCGATGGCCACCTCGAAATCCGAGGTCATCCCCATGGAGAGTTCCTCCATGGAAACATTCGGAATATTCTCGGCGGCCACCCGCTCGGCAAGACGCCGCGTCTTGATGAAATACCCCCTCGCCTCCTCGGGATCCGCCGTCAAGGGGGGAATCACCATCAATCCCCTCAGGGAAAGCTGGGGAAGCGTGGCCACATGTTCCACGAGAGGGAGTAAATCCTCCTCCATCACGCCCGACTTGGTTTCCTCCTTCCCCACGTTCACCTCGATCAAGACCTTCAAGACACGGTTTTCCATTCCCGCGCGGCGATTCAGGGCATCCGCGATCTCCACCCGGTCGATCGTATGAATCCAGTCGAACAGTCTGGCGGCATACTTCGCCTTGTTCGTCTGGAGATGGCCGATGAAATGCCAATGGATCTGACCGGGAACCTGAGGGATCTTCTCCCGGGCCTCCTGGATATAGTTCTCCCCCAGGTCCGTCACGCCCGCCGCCACGGCCTCCCGGATCATGGATACCGGCTTGGTCTTGGACACGGCGATCAGGCGGATCTCCTTGGGATCCCTGCCAGCCCTTTGCGCCGCCGCATCCATACGGTGTCGGATCTCTTCGAGTCGTTCCTTGATCGTCGTCACGGCTTACCTTCCCAGGGTGACGCGGCACCCTCCTCCATCAGCAGGGCTACCACCTCGGCGAGGGGAAGCCCTACCACGTTCGTGTAGGAACCGTAGATCTTTTCGATGAACATGGCCCCGATCCCCTGAATGGCGTAGGCCCCCGCCTTGTCCAGCGGCTCCCCTGTCTTCACATAATTCTCGATTTCCCGGGGGGACAGCTGTTTCATGGTCACCACCGTCCGCGCGACCCCTTCCCGCGTCCTGTTCAGGGCGCGGTGCCGCAGGCAATATCCCGTAAACACCTCATGGGAACGTCCGCTCAGCCGTTGGAGCATGGCAATCGCATCCAGCTCGTCTCTCGGTTTCTGAAAGATAACATCCCCCAAGGCGACAACCGTATCCGCCGCCAAGATCCAATTATCCGGGTGTCTCGCCTCAACCCAGGCCACCTTTTCCCGGGCCAGCCTGACGACCGCTTCCGGGGTCGGCAGGTCCTCGGGCAAATTCTCCTCAATATCCGCCTCCACGACCCTGTAAACAATCCCCACTTGTGCAAGGAGTTCCTGCCTTCGCTGGGAGCGGGAAGCCAGAATCAGGCCCGTTTCCATGCCCTTGAAACTAAAATAACCATAGGGTTTTGTCAAGGATTTCAATCCCCTGTCCGGCATTCCCCAAAAGGTTTTATCACCTTGGAAGCAGGGGGACGAAAATTTTCCCGGGAATCTCTTGATTGACGTCCAAGGTCTTGAACTCGAATGTCATCTTGACATCCCCTACATCGACGCCGTATCTCCAGGGAATCTGCAGGGAAGATACCTCGGAGTAATCCGAAAATGTGATCTCAAAGACCTCCTTCTCTCCCTTCGGACCCCTGAGAAAAACGGGGAGGTTCAGGCGCGGGTCCATGGTCACGTCGAACATCCCCCACCCGCAAACCATCCGGAAGGCGCAGGGAGTTTCCGCGTCTTCTCCGGGGAGAATCTTTAAGGAACCCGGGAAGTTCAGAAACAAAATCCTCATAAAATCCCTCAAGAAGAGAGGGGAAAAGGGAAACTTGACGGGAAACCCGGGACATCTTTCCAGAGGCCCCATGTAGGAGCGGCCCGAATCGAAATCCTTCCACGCGATGGTCTCCCCGTTCTTGATGAGCACAAACCTGGGACGATGTAAAAAACCGAAGATATCGAGATGGAGCTTGTCGGGGGCCTTTGCGTAGAGATCCCCCGTGAAAGAGACGTTCCCCCGGGAGGTCTCCATCCGAACCTTGACATTACCGGAAAGGCTGACATAGCTCCGCGACAACTCCAGCAGGGCCCGGCGGTAAATCTCAGGATCCGCCTGACAGGTTGGTCCCTTTTCCCGGGGCGCGTGAACACAGGCCTGGAAAAGGAGAAAAAGGATCCCGGCAAGGAGGAAGCTAAGGCTTTTTGATAAGGCGCTGGAGCTTGTCATTGAGTCGCTGTTTAACGTCCTGCTTCTTGGCGCGCTTCAAGGCTTCATGATAGGCCTTGGCGGCCTCATGTTGCTTCCCAAGCTTGAGATAGGTGTCACCGAGGTGCTCGAATATGACGGCGTCCTTGGAAGAGAGTGAAACGGCGCGCTTTAAGTATTCCAGTGCTTTTTCGTAATTCCCCTTCTGGTAATAGACCCATCCCATGCTGTCCACGATATAACCGGCGTTGGGACGGATCTTCAGGGCGCGCCGGATAAGTTCCTCCGCCTCATCCAGGTTGATTCCCTTCTCCGCGAAGGTGTATCCCAGGTAATTGAGGGCGGAGGCGTCTTTGGGATTCAATTCGATGGCCTTCTTCATCATCTCGATGCAGGTCTTCTTGTCCTTCAAGCGATCGTAGATCACGCCAAGCTCGAAATAGACATCCCCGTTTTTCGGAAAGCGGGCTAGGGCCTCACTCATGACCTTTTTCGCCTCTTCGAAACGCCTCTCCTTTCTCAGGAGTTCACTGAGGGCGAGGTAGAAGTCCGCCTCTTTCGGATGCTTTTCAAGCGCCCCTCTCAAGAGCGTGATGGCCTTTGAAATCTTCTTCTGCCGCTTGTAGAGATAGACCCTTTGAAGGATTGCGCGGGGATACAACGGGGAGTTCTCGGGAATTCGAGAAAGGTAGCTGTCGGCCTTGTCGATATCTCCCTTCTCCCCGTAAGCGGTCCCCAAATAGTAGATGATACGGAGGCTGCGTGGCCTCTTTTTTTGGGCCCTCTTGAAGGCGTCGATGGCCTCGTCGAGTTTTTTCTGCTCGAAATAAATCAGGCCGATCTTGACATCCACATCCCGGCCCTTGTCTTCGCTTCCCCGCAACTCCTTCAAAAGCTTCAACGCCTCGTCCAGCTTCTTCTGCTGAATGTAGATCTGGCTGAGGTTCCATTTGGCGGCATCGTTTCTCGGGTCGATTTTGAGAAGGCGCTGATACTGCTTTTCCGCCTCGGGAAAATTGTTCTGTCTCATGTAGAGGATCCCCAAGGCATCCAGCGCGGGGATCAGATCCGATCGTATCTCCAACGCCTTTTTCAGATACCTCTCCGCCTCTTTGAGGAGGTCAATCTCCATGTAGACCTTGCCGAGATAAAAATTCCCCATTAGGGAATTGGGCTTTCGCTTGAGCAGTTTTTTCAGTGTAGCGACGGCTTCCTCGTAGTTTTTCTGGGAGGCGTAGAGGGAACTGAGGAAAAGGTACGGTTTCACCTTGTCCGGGGCCAGCTCCAACACCTTTTCAAAGGCGGCGATGGCCTCCTTCCACTGCTTGTTATCGTAGTAGAGATTCCCCAACAGCTCATAAACCTCGGGAACCGTAGGATACAAGCTCTGCGCGATCTTCGCGTCCACGATGGCGTCATTCAACCTCCCCAAGCTCCAAAGGAGTCGCGCCTCTTCCATGTGGAGATAAAGGGAGGACGGATCGTGTTCAAGGGCCTTCCGAAAGGCCTTCAGGGCTCCCTCCGTATCCCCGTTGAGCCAGAGGGTCCGAGCCACCATGTAGGCGTAGATAGCCTCCTCATCGGGCGGGGCCTCCCTGAGCGTCACGCTCACGCTCCGTGTCTGAACGATACCCTTTTGGGTGGCACAGGAGAGCCACAGCAAAGGGAGAACGAGGCTGAGAACCCCGGCCAGGAATCTTTTCATTTTCTTCTTATCCTTCATTAACGTCTCTGGACCAGGACCCCGCGGGATCCTATGGATCCGCTAAAATCCCATGTGCGCCACGATGGCCGATTTTTCCGGGGGCAGCGTTACGGCCGGCCGGGACTGTTTGATGGCATTGTCGGGGTCCTTCAACCCGTGACCCGTCAGGGTCGCCACCACGACCTCCCCGTGCCCCAGGCCGATCTCATCCTTGTAACGGATGATCCCGGCAATCCCCGCCGCGGAGGCCGGTTCACAGAAGATCCCCTCCTTCTGACTCAGCAGTTTGTACGCCGCCAGGATCTCCTCGTCCGTCACCATCTCGATCCCGCCTCCCGACTCGTCCCTCGCCGCCTCCGCCTTTTTCCACGAGGCGGGATTCCCGATACGGATCGCCGTGGCGACGGTCTCGGGTTTTTCGATGGGATATCCCCGCACGATGGGCGCGGCCCCCTCCGCCTGGAATCCCCACATCCGGGGCAGGCGCGACGTGACCCCCTTTTCGTGATACTCCCTGTATCCCTTCCAGTAGGCCGTGATGTTCCCCGCGTTGCCCACGGGCAGCACGTGGACATCCGGCGGTCCGCCCAGGACATCGCAGACTTCGAAGGAAGCCGTCTTCTGTCCCTCGATGCGGAAGGGATTGATGGAGTTCACCAGGGTGATGGGGTACGCGTTCGAGATCTCCACCACCAGTTTCAGGGCCTCGTCGAAGTTTCCCTCCACCTGGATGACCTCGGCCCCGTGCATCATGGCCTGGGAGAGTTTCCCCAGGGCGATCTTTCCCTCCGGAATGAGGACGTAGGCCTTCA
>CAZKUZ010000205.1:0-1630 GCA_964556045.1 uncultured Thermodesulfobacteriota bacterium
CCTACAATAATCGGACGTTTCGCGAGGCCTTCGTCGATTTTGATCCGAAGATAGACGCCGTTACCCGGGATATCCTCTTCGACGCCCAGACCTCGGGCGGCCTGGTGATCGTGGTTGATCCCACCGACACGGAGGCCCTGGTGGCGGCTCTCAAGGCCGAGGGGATCGAAGACGCCGCCGTCATCGGGGAGGTGATCACCGCCCCCGCCGATAAGATTGTGGTTGTGGGCTGAAGGCAGAAGCTTACTATTTACTGTTCTTAGTGAACCTGTTACCCTGAACGTGTCATGGGACGAATCCACCTTCTGGACGATGCCGTCATTCACAAGATCGCAGCGGGCGAGGTGGTCCAGCGTCCCGCCTCGGTCCTGAAAGAACTTGTCGAGAACTCCCTTGACGCGGAGGCCCACCGCGTGGTGCTCCGTATTGAGAAGATGGGGAAGCGCCTCCTGGAAGTGGAGGACGACGGTATCGGGATGTCCCGTTCCGATGCCCTTCTGAGCATAGAACGCCACGCCACCAGCAAGATTTCTACCGAGGAAGACATCCTCCGGGTGGATACCCTTGGGTTTCGGGGGGAAGCCCTGCCCAGTATCGCCGCCGTTTCGAAGATGACGCTCATGACCCGCCGTCGCGAGGACGAGGTGGGCACGGAAATCTCCCTGGAGGGAGGGCGCATCCGGCAGGTTCGCGACTGCGGCATGGCGGCCGGGACCGTGGTTCGGGTCCGTAATCTTTTTTACAACACACCGGCGCGACGGCACTTTCTCAAATCCGATCGCACGGAGGGATTTCATCTCTTTCGCACGTTTTACGCCCTGAGTCTCGTCAACCTGGAGGTTCAGATGGAAGTCATCCAGGATGGACGGCGCATCCTGACCCTGCCAGGCGCCGGTGGTGTGGAGGAGCGCCTGGCCCAGATCTGGCCCGATATCCTGGAGCAGCCCATGACATCGGTGGAGGCCCGGTTTGAAGGAATGAGACTCTGGGGAAGCCTTTCCGTTCCCCCTTTTGTCCGTTCCCGGGGGCGGGGGATCTTCTTTTTCCTGAACGGGCGGTGGATTACGGATCGAAAGATCCTGCGGAGCGTGCTGAGCGCCTATCACTCCGTGGCGCCGAAGGGGTTCGTTCCGGACGGGGTCCTTCACCTGGAATTGCCGCCCAACCTGGTGGACGTCAATGTCCATCCCTCCAAGTTCGAGGTGCGCTTGTCTCGCGAGTACGAGACCCTGGGGTGGATTCAGAAGACCGTTGCGTCCGCCCTTTCCGTCCGTCCCAACCCCGTCCGGGAGGCCTTGGAAACGAATGTCCCGCCCGTGCCGGAAACCCGGAAGCCTTCCGCGGCCGCGGGAAAAACTCTCTTTGAAGCGGTTTCCGCGTCACCCCGTCCCTTTTCCCACGTCTCGGAGGCCGCGCCGGAGCCTTATGCCACCCCGGCCGTCGTTCGGGAAGCCGCCCGCGAACATTCCGCCGGTATCCCGCGGGACTACACGATCCTGGGCGTGGTGGCCAATACCTACATCGTGGCCTCCTATGACGAGGGGATCTTCATCGTGGACAAGCACGCGGCCCACGAGCGCCTGATCTTCGAGCGCTTGAAACGGGCCTTCGGAAAATCCCTGCCTTCCCA
>CAZKUZ010000206.1:0-2786 GCA_964556045.1 uncultured Thermodesulfobacteriota bacterium
GAAACCACCGCCGCGGCCCACGTCTTGTTCTATCTCAAGACCGCGAGAAAACCCGGCAGGCGCCGCACCGGAAAGGTCTACGACAACGCCGTCCTCGTGATGGGCGGCGGGGTGGCGGGCGTGCAGGCCGCCCTGGACCTGGCAGAGGCGGAAAAGAAGGTCTACCTGGTGGAAAAGGCCGTCTCCATCGGCGGCATCATGTCCCAACTGGACAAGACCTTCCCCACCCTCGACTGTTCCATCTGCATCCTGGGACCAAAACTGGCCGACGTGGGACGCAACCCGGCCATCGAACTCCTGACCCTGTCCGAAATCGATTCGATCGAAGGGGAAGCGGGACACTTCGACGTCACCCTGGCCCTGCACCCCCGCTACGTGGACATGAGCCGGTGCACGGGGTGCGGCTCGTGCACCGAGGTCTGCCCGGTTGTCCTGCCCAACGAATGGGACTTGAACCTGAAACCGAGAAAGTGCATTCACATCCTCTTCGCCCAGTCCATTCCCCTGAGAGCCAGCGTGGACATGGATCACTGCATTAAATGCCAGTTGTGCGTTCAGGCATGCGAGAAGGACGCCATCAACCTGGAAGACACGGGGAGCACGAAGAAGATCAAGGTAGGCGCCATCGTGGTCACCTCGGGGCTGGACCCCTTCGACGCCACGAAACGCCCAGGCTACGGCTACGGCCGCTACGAAAACGTCTTCACCAACATCGACTTCGAACGGATCGTCTGCGCCTCGGGACCCACGGGCGGAAACCTCGTCCGTCCCGACGGGAAACCCATGAAGAAGGTCGCCTTCGTCCAGTGCGTGGGCTCCCGGGACGTCCGTTTCAACCGCTACTGCTCGGGATTCTGCTGCATGGCGAGCATCAAGGAGGCCATGCTCATCAAGGAGACGGTTCCCGAGGCGGAGGTCACCATCTTCTTCAACGACATCCGGGCCGCGGGAAAGGGGTTCGAGGAGCTCTATCTCCGCGCCCTGGAACACGGGGTGCAGTTCGTCAAGGGGCTGCCCTCCCGGATCGAGGAAGATCCCGAAACGAAAGACCTCACCCTCATCTTCGAGGAGATGGTGGAAGGAACCCCCAAGTCCGCCGAGACCTTCGACTTCGTCATCCTGGCGGGGGGGATCGAGCCGGACGAAACAACGGTTCCCCTCGCGGAAACCCTTCGAATCGGGCGGGACGATCTGGGATTCCTCGAGGATCGTCACCCCACCCTGGGGGCCATCGAGACCACCGTGCCCGGCATCTTCATGGCCGGGGGAATCCAGGGACCCAAAGATATCCCGGAAAGCGTCGCCCAGGCCAGCGGCGCCGCGGCGAGGGCCCTGGCGATGATAAGCCGGCTGAAAAACAGTAAGTCAGGTGACAGGTAAGAGGTGATGGGTAAAAGGAAAAAGAAAAGTTTTAAGTATTAAGTGGTTAAGTTTTAAGGAAAATTCGGCTGGAATCTGGGACGAAAATTGCGGGATAAAATAGTAATGGACAAAAAGCGAAAAATGAAAAAACAAATTCTCACGCAAAGGCGCAAAGGCATCTTCCACCCCTCCACTTGTGGGAGGTGTTCATGACACCCACCCTCCCCCTCAAGGATCAGCGGCTCATCATGATCGGCGGCAAGGGCGGGGTGGGGAAAACCACGTCGGCGGCGGCCATCGCGCTGCGTTACGCCTCCGAAGACCACCGCGTCCTCATCCTCTCCAGCGACCCCGCCCCCTCCCTCTCGGACATCTTCGAGACCCCGCTGAGGGACACACCCACACCCATCCCGGGGATCCCGGGGCTCTCCGGCATGGAGATCAGCTCCAAAGAGGTCCTGAAACGGTGGAAGGAACGTTTCGGCCCGGAGATCTACGAGGTGGTTTCCTCCTTCGCCAAGGTGGACTACGATTTCGTGGACTACATCGGAACGGCCCCCGGCATCGAAGAGGAATACATGCTCAACTACATCATGGAACTGGTCCAATCAGGGACCTACAACCGGGTCATCTGGGACACGGCACCCGCGGGGCACACCCTGCGCCTGCTCCACCTTCCCGGCGTCTTCCTCGACCACCTGGAGGCGGCCACGAAGTTCTACATGAACCTCTACAGCACCTTCGACAAGCTCAAGGCCTCTGTGAAACTCCAATCGGGAAAGAAGACCCTTCTCCAGATCATCTCCGGCTGGCGGGAGCTCTCCCAGCAGGTCATGGACTTCATACGGGATCCGGCCACCGTCGCCAACCTCGTGGTCACCATCCCCGAGGCCCTGGGAGTCAAGCAGACCGAGAGGATCTTGAACGAGTTCGACGAAAACAACCTGCATGTCAACGCCCTGATCGTCAACTACGCCATCGAATCCGCGGACTGCGATTTCCATCGCCGCCGCCAGGCCATGCAGAAAAGATACTGGAACCTCCTCAAGGAACGCTACGGGACGCGCTTCCCCGTCATCGCCACACCCCTCTCCGCCGAAGAAATCAAAGGAATCACCCGTCTCCGGGAATTCAGCCGGATCCTGTTCGAGACGGGATCGGTGTGGGAATAAAGTATCAAACCGGCATAAGGCTAAAGGCACAAAGCAGAACTCTGAAGATCCAAACAACTTCTATGCCCACCTTACTCCTGCCCAAACGAGACAAACAAAAAAATCTGCGTTATCCGCGGATGGAAATTCACAAGAACAAGCGCTGGAAACAGCGGCCATAGACCCGGAAGGTCTATCCAATGACTTCACGAACTGGTACCATTTGGCGGCCTCCTTTTCAAGATACGGTAGTGTCAAGAATTTTTCGCACAA
>CAZKUZ010000207.1:0-3165 GCA_964556045.1 uncultured Thermodesulfobacteriota bacterium
GGGATCGTTAAGAGCCACGGCGGGTTCATAGAGGTGGAGAGCACTCCCGGGAAAGGGAGCCTTTTCAAAATCTGTTTCCCCCTTTACGAGGGAGTGTCCGAATTGCCGGAGGACCAGGACTTTGATCCCGCCTTTCTGGGAAAGGGGGAATGGATTCTTGTGGCGGATGACGATGAAGAGTTACGAAAGAAGTTGAGAAAGACCTTGACGAACCATGGGTATCACGTGCGTCTTGCGGAGAACGGGGAAGAAGCCGTCCGAGTCTACGGAGAAGCCATTCCTTACTCTCCTTTTCACCTTGTTCTCCTCGATATGTCTATGCCTGTAAAGGGTGGGGAAGAGACCTTTTGGGAACTCAAGCGGATTGATCCCGATGTGACGGTCGTTTTGATGACCGGGTTCACGTTGGACGGAGATGTGCGTGACCTCCTTCAGTCGGGGGTTCCCGGTTATATTCAAAAGCCCTTCAAGACAAATGCCCTTTTAAAGGCTGTTCGAATGACACTGGATCTAAACGGATAAACGTTTTACCTTCTCCGCCGCCTTTTTTCCTTCCTCCATCCCGATTTGCAGCGCTTTTTTGTTCAGATCCGCGCTCCACGGGGGAACCCGCTTTAACACGGCCTCGGTGAGAGAAGAGGTCTTTACGATCTTCGAAATCTCCGCAATGGCCCCGATGGCGATAATGTTGGCCACAAAGGCCTTTCCCAGTTCTTCCTTGGCCAGTCGTGTGAAAGGGATCTGGTAGGCCTGGTTCGTGGGGACCTGGTGGACCAGGGAGCTGTCCACGATGAGCAGCCCGTCTTTTTTCAGGTCGAGATAGTATTCATCACACGACTTCTGGTTCATGCAGAGGAGAAGGTCAAGATGATTGGCCTTGGGATAATAGATGGTCTCATTGCTGATAATAACCTCGGATTTGCTCGCGCCGCCCCGGGCTTCGGGACCGTAACTCTGTGTTTGGACGACATTTTTCCCGTCGTAAATCCCGGCAGCCTCCGCGAGGATGATTCCAATGAGGATCAGTCCCTGGCCGCCCGAACCGGATAGTCTTACTTCATAACGCATCTGTTTTCTCCTTTACGCCAGCCCCTTGGCTCTTTCTCTTACCTTTTCGTATTCTTCCTCGTAAACGGGCAGGTCTTTGTCGACGAGGATTCCCGTGATGATCTTGTCTTTCAATTCTTCAGGGGACATCTTGGCGGCTTTATCAACCGGTATGGCATTGTCCCTCTGCCATTTCAACATGTCGACGGCCGATCCCAGCTTGTTTTGGCGTCCGTACTGGACATGACAGTGGGTGACAACCTCCACGACGCTGAAACCCTTTTTGAGGATCGCCTTTTCGATGAGATTGTCCAGCAGTTTGGCGTTGTATACCGTTTGCCTGCCAACGAAAACGGCCCCTGCCGTTACGGCCAGCTCGGAAATCTTGAAGGCCTGCTCAATGCTGTTATAAACGGCCGTAGAAGCCCGCATCCCATAAGGCGTGGTAGGGGAATATTGTCCGCCTGTCATGCCGTAGATACTGTTATTGAGGATGATGGCCGTGATATCGATGTTTCGACGCGCGGCGTGGATGAAATGGTTTCCCCCGATGGCCATGCTGTCTCCGTCTCCCATGATGGTAATCACGTTGAGGGAGGGTTTCGCCAGCTTGACGCCCGTGGCGTATGTTAAAGCGCGACCATGCGTGGTATGAAGGGTGTTGAAGTCCACGTAGACGGGGAGCCGGCCGGAACAGCCGATCCCGGAAACGAGGACGATATTGTCCTTCGAAAGGCCCGTCTTGTCGATGGCGCGAATGAGCGACCCGAGCAGGATCCCGTTGCCGCAGCCCGGACACCAGACGTGCGGGAATTTCTTGTCGTGTCGAAGATAATTATGAATGAGTCTTGTGTACTCAGGCATCAATAGACCTCCTTGAGTTTTCGTAGGATGTCATCCGGCGTGATGACCTGTCCATCCACGCGGTTGAGGGTGATGATCCGGGCGTAGCCTTGATCCACCCGTTTCACCTCCCTGGAGTACTGTCCCATATTCATCTCTGGAATGATGACGGCGCGAACGTTCTTGAGAATCTCTTCCACCGCGCTCCGCATGAAGGGCCAGATGGTGATGGGGCGAAAGACCCCGACTCTTAGGCTTTTCTCACGGGCGAGGATCGCGGCCTGCTTCGCGGACCGTGCCACGGAGCCATACGCAATGATGGCGACCTCAGCATCATCCATCAGGAAATATTCCCCTTCCTGGATGTAAGGGAGTCCTTTGTCGATCTTTCTGTGGAGTCTCCGGATGAAGGCGTCCACTTCGTCCGGCCGTGACGTGGGGAAGCCCCGGACGTCATGGACAAGGCCGGTGACGTGGTAGCGATATCCGTCACCAAAAGAGGACATGGGGGGGACCCCGATGCTGTTGTCTTCGTAGGGGATATACCAGTCCGGCGGGACGTTGGGTTGCACGCGGTCGATGATTTCGAGCGATTCCTGAGGAGGCAGGACGATTTTTTCCCGCATGTGGGCGATGACCTCATCCGTTGTCAGGATTACGGGGACCCGGTAGCGCTCGGAGAGGTTGAAGGCCTTGATGGTGGCGTAAAAGCATTCCTCAACGGAATGGGGACAGAGAACGATAATGGGATGGTCTCCGTGGGTGCCCCAGCGGGTTTGCATGATGTCTCCCTGGGCCGGATTCGTGGGAAGACCGGTACTGGGTCCGCCCCGCATGATGTTGACCACCACGCAGGGGACCTCCGTAATACAGGCAAAGCCGATATTTTCCTGCATGAGGGAAAACCCCGGTCCGCTTGTGGCCGTCATGGACTTGACGCCTGTGAGGGAGGCTCCGATGATGGCGCCCATGCTTCCGATTTCGTCCTCCATCTGGACGAAGGTTCCGTCCACCATGGGCATTTTCACGGACATCCCTTCCGCGATTTCCGTGGCGGGTGTAATGGGGTAGCCCGCGAAAAAACGGCATCCGGCGGCGATGGCCCCTTCGACGATGGCCTCGTTTCCTTGAAGTAGAAGTGGTTGGTTGGTATTACCCATGGGCGGATCCTCCTTTCCCTGCATTCAGGCGATCTTCCGTGATGACCGTGATGGCGAAATCCGGACATCTCAATTCGCACTGCATGCAGGCGATGCAGGCATCGAGGTTCTTGGC
>CAZKUZ010000208.1:0-2858 GCA_964556045.1 uncultured Thermodesulfobacteriota bacterium
AGACTCACCGATCCCCGTCATCGCCTCTCCCTGATCCGGCTCCGGCTGGACGATGCCTCCACGCGTCTCGCCGCCATGATGTCGCAATCCATTCAGTCCCAGCGATACCGACTCGGGGAAATCAATCATCGACTCCAGGCCCTAAATCCCGCCAAAACCATTTCCTTGACAAAGACGGCCCTATCCGTTTCGCGGGATCGGCTAAACAAGGGAATCCGACAGATCCTTCTCACGCAAAGAACCCGTCTTGACAACTACGCGTCTCTCCTTGAGTCATACAACCCTCGGCAGGTCCTGCAACGCGGTTACAGTATTACCCTGAAGGTGCCTGAGGAAATGGTTGTCAAGGACGCTGCAACCGTATCCAAAGGAGACAGGCTCAAGGTCCTCTTGGCAAAGGGAGCCCTTGCCTGCGAGGTTAAACACCATGAAGCTTAGCGTTTCCCGGCCCCGGAGAAGGGTTTTTCTTCTTCTCATTCTTCTCTCCATCACGCTTCACGTCTCCGTCCGTTCCCTCGAGGCCGGCTCGCCAACCCGATGGCTGAAGGTAACACCTACCCGTGTCCCACGCGGTGCCGTGGCCCTCATGACCTACATCGGGCCCCAGGACGTAAAACCAATCAAGATCGCCCGCAGCGATACCGTATTTCCCTTCTTTCAAAACGATAAAGGGGCCTACCAGGCCCTCGTGGGGCTCCCCCTTTCCGCCCATGGACGGCACGCCTTGTTCACCGTCTATGTCTCCAACGGCGAAAGCACGGAAAAAATCGCCTTCAACCTCTCGACCAGGAGCAAGAAATTCCCCGTCAGGACCCTCCACCTGAAAAAGCGTGCGAAGTTGGATGCCAAGACCCTAAAGAGGATAAAACGGGAACGCAGCGAACTCTTAAGCACTTTGAAAAAGCTGACGCCCAAGAGGCTCTGGCATGGAAAGTTTATCAAGCCGGTTTCCGGAGGCGTTACGTCCGGATTCGGCGTGCGCCGTAAAATAAACGGAACCTACATGAGCGTCCATCACGGCGTCGATTTCAGGGCCCCGTTGAAAACACCGGTCCACGCCATAAACGCCGGAACGGTCGTCTTCCTGAAAAGGATGGTTTTAAGCGGGCTCACGATCGTTGTCGACCACGGAATGGGCCTGTACAGCCTCTACGGCCATCTCTCCCAGGCCCGGGTCAAACTGAAGGACCGGGTTGAAAAGGGCCAGGTCATCGGCCTCTCGGGAAATACCGGTCGTTCGACGGGGCCCCACCTTCACCTGGGGGTCACCCTGTGCGGGATCTCTGTCGATCCCCTGACCCTCATCCACCTACCTTTGTGAGGAAAGATACCATGAAGATGAAGAGCTTTGAAGATTCTATCAAGGCCCTCGAGAAAATCATCGAGGAGCTGGAACAGGGAGACCTCCCTCTCGACGCAGCGCTGAAAAAGTTTGAAGAAGGCGTCAAGCTTATCAAGGCCTGTAACAAGAAACTGGACGAGGCGGAGCAGAAGATCGAGCTCATTCTGAAAGACGAGGAAGAGGTCAAAACCGTTCCTTTCGGAGAGAAGGAATCCGGTTAACATCCGAATTCGCCATGCGAAAAGGGGCGGAGAAAATCCTCCCCGCCCCCCTGTCAACCCACGTCGTTTCCCTCTCAGAACCGGTAGGTCGCCCCGATCGATATGACCGGGTAAAACTTGAAACTATTCAAATCGTCTTCCAGCTTCTCTTCTTCCTTTGCCAGATCCCTCCGGAAAAGGGGATTCCCGGAGAGAGGACCCTCCGAAGACAAGGTAACGTCTGGAGATCCCTGAAACAGAACCCCCACTTCCAGCATGATCCCAAAGTTTTTACTCTTTCCGAAGGTGGTGTCAACGCCGATGCCGCAGTATGGGGCAAAGTCATTGAAATCGATATCCCCTTTCAGGTTCCCGACAAGGGCGGCAGGATACTTGTGGTCCCCGATTTTAAACATCCCGGACGATGGTTTTCCCTTGGCGTCCAGGTTGTTGCCGTTGTAGAATATGCCCCCGCTGATCCTGAAGGCGTTTTTGAAGGGATGAAAGTCCAGGATCCCTGAAACACTCTGCAAATTCAGGTCGAAATCATACTCAACGTCCCCCTTTTCCCCGCTAAAACTGAAGGGAAGGTAGTTGAATCCCACCCTCGCGCCAAGGTATTTCGAGAAAGTAAACCCGACTTCGGGACCCACACCCAGGGTCCCACCCTTGACCCCCACAGAAACACCCTCGGCATGTCCCATGGTTCCCAACATCGCAAAAAAACACGCCAAAACCACGATTCCCATCCACTTCCTCATCCGCCTCTCCTTTCGCTTTTTTGCCGTTTACACAACTTCCATACAAATTACAATATGTTCCGGCTTTTTTTTAACATAACACTTAAGAATATATCTTGCAAGCCCTGTTATCTTTAGATATTTTTAATTTCTGTAAACTGACAAAGTAGCCTTTCACAAATACTGGCGGGCTCGTTCGTAAGAAAACCATGGGCGGGCATATCAGATTCCCTCGGTTGAACTTCACGCCCGTTGATGTTATAAAAAGCAACTAATGGATTTTGACATTAAAGTCTATTTAAAGCTCAGGAAAGCATGGGTTGATGAAGCCTTGGATGGGATTTTTGACTCTGGCAAAGAGCCCAGGCCGCTTTTCGATGCCATGAAATACAGCCTCGTGGCGGGGGGAAAGCGCATCCGTCCCATCCTGATGATGGCCGCTTACGAGGTTTTCCGGGAAGACGGCCGAGTCATCCTCGCGTTTGCCTGCGCCATGGAGATGATTCATACCTATTCCCTGATTCACGACGACCTTCCCGCCATGGACAACGATGACCTCCGACGGGGAAAGCCTAC
>CAZKUZ010000209.1:0-7510 GCA_964556045.1 uncultured Thermodesulfobacteriota bacterium
ATGGGTACACAGGGTCAGGAATTCCACCGCCCAGCCCAGCCCCTCCGGGAGATCCTTCTCCGTGATCCCGGGGAAGAAGGTCTTCATCGACTCGGCCCCCGCCTTGTGATCCATGTAGTCGATCTTGGGAATCATGATGGGAGGATCGCTGGGGAGCCCGTCTTCGATCGTGATACTCAAGTCAATCAGCCTCTTTCGTGCCATAGATCTACCTCCAAACATTCAAGACGCCTTTATCTTAATATACCCCATCCCAGGGTTCAAGGAGAACGGGTAAATTTTTCCGGATTGATATGGTATAAGGAACTGAGACCAGAGGCATCGGGGAGGGAGGAGATTTCGTGCGAATCTTGATCGTGGAAGACGATATCCAGGTTGCCGCCTTTATCCGGAAGGGGCTGCAGCAGGAGGGTTACGCCGTCGACCACGCCGCCAACGGAGAAGACGGCCTCCACCTCGCCCTGACCGAACCGTACGACGCGGCCATCGTCGATATCATGCTCCCCAAATTAGACGGCATCTCGCTGATCGAGAGGGTCCGCGAGAAGAAAATCACCACGCCGGTCCTCGTGCTGAGCGCCCGGAGTTCCGTGGACGACCGGGTTCGCGGGCTTCAATCGGGGGGGGACGACTACCTCGTCAAGCCCTTCGCCTTTGCCGAACTGCTGGCCCGAATCCAGGCCCTCATCCGCCGCGCCAACGCCATCGCGGAACCAACCACCTTGACGGTCGGGGATCTCACCCTCGACATCGTCAAGCGCAAGGTCACCCGCGGGGGTATCCCCATCGAGCTTCAGGCCAAGGAGTTCGCCCTCCTGGAGTACCTCATGCGGAACGCCGGGCGTATCGTCTCCAAGACCATGATCATGGAACACGTCTGGGACTACAACTTCGACCCGCAAACCAATGTGGTGGAGGCAAGGATCTGCCGGTTGCGGGACAAGATCGACCGCTCCTTCGGAAAAAAGCTGATCCATACCATCCGCGGCGCGGGCTATGTCCTGGAAGAGAAAGGCTGATCACCTCGATCCATGAATGATTGACTTTTCACCCCAATTCCTCTATTTCGAGTAGACAAGAACGCTTGTAATTCTGAAGGGGGAAAATCATGAAGAGAAAACATATCTTAATTGTTACCTCTTTCCTTGCTATCATCCTCCTAACATGGCGCGTCCTCCCGGCCCCCGCGGCCCTGCTGGGAACCCGTTTGATCACGCCCGACGGCCATGAGCTCATATCGTTCAGGAAAGGCACCGTCTTCATCGAAAAGACACCTTACAAGGTCCAGCGGTGGGGAGCCGACCGGCTGAAACTGACCCGCGAAGGAACGGATCAAGGGGTTTTCCTGAAACTTCTCGGCGTCAAGCTCATGATCCGCGACCTCAAGGGGAATCTTCTCCACGTCATTCGAAAGGAAGGGTGGGTGTTTCGAGTGGAATCTCCGATCGGCGCCCTCCTCTTTTTCCTGAAAGTCTCCCCGAAGAAGGCCGCGATCTTCAGGGAAGAGGGGAAGACCCTGTTCACGCTCACCCCAAAAATCAAATCCGTCCTCATAAACGACAAGAACGGAAAAACCGTCCGCATTCTGAAGGGAGACAACAACCCATACCCCGCCAGTTTCCTCTGCCTGCCGGAATTGACGCCAGAGGAACGGGCGGCGTGCTACCTGCTCTACAAAGAAATTCCCCTCGGCGAATGAGGCGCGGCCCATGAGGATTCTGCTTGTCGAAGACGACCAAAAAACGGCTGATTTCATCGTTCGAGGCCTCAAAGAGGCGGGATACGCCATCGACCACGCCGAGGACGGGGAAAAGGGACTGCTGCTTGCCTCCATGAACCCCTACGATGCCGCCGTGGTCGACATCATGCTCCCCAAGATCGACGGACTGACCCTCATCGAAAAGATGCGGGCCAAAAAGATCAACACCCCGGTTCTCATCCTCAGCGCGAAACGGACGGTGGAAGATCGGGTCAAGGGGCTCCAAAAGGGAGGGGATGACTACCTCATCAAGCCCTTCTCCTTTTCCGAACTCCTCGCGCGGATTCAAGCCCTCATCCGCCGGGCCCACGCCTCCCCCGACCCCACCACACTAAAGGCGGGCGATCTGACCCTCGATCTCCTGAAACACGAGGTCACGAGGGGGGGAAGAAAGATCGACCTCCAGCCGCGAGAATTCAGCCTCCTCGAATACCTTCTGCATAACAAGGACCGAATCGTCTCGAAGACGATGATCCTGGAACACGTCTGGGACTACAGCTTCGACCCGCAGACCAACGTGGTGGACGTCCTCGTCTGCCGGCTGCGGAACAAGATCGACCGGGACTTTCCGGACAAACTCATCCATACCATCCGCTCCGTCGGTTATGTCATTAAAGAACCTTCGCAAGATTCCTAAGACCATCGGCTTCAAGCTGACCCTCTGGTACTCGGGGCTCTTTGTCTTCAGTGTCCTCCTCCTCTTTCTGCTCGCCTATTTCTACCTGGATTCCACGCTCGCCCGCCGGGACCACGAAGAGATCCAGGCGAAACTCCAAGAGTTACAGACCCTCTACGAATCGGGCGGACTCGCCCTCATCGAGAAAAACATCCGGGCCTCCCAGAAGTTCCCCGGGAAGAACCGGTTCCTCATTCGCCTTGCGGACTGGCGCAACCACACCCTTTTTCTCTACCTCCCCTATCAGTGGATCGAGTTCGACATCAAACGCCTGGGAGCGATTCCTCCCCACCCCCGGGGTCTTCTCCGGCTTCCCGGCCCCCAGCGGGGGCTCTTTCTGGAAATCGGGTCCCGGCGCCTGAAGAACGGCTTCTGGCTCCAGGTCGGGCAGGAAAATCGTGAAAGGCGGCGTATCTTAAAGAATTTCAAGGACGTGGCCACCATTATCCTCTTCCCCCTCCTCCTTCTCGGCGTCCTCGGCGGGTATCTCTTTGCCCATCGCACCCTACGACCCATCCGTCACCTCATCGATTCCGTTCGCTCCATCTCGCGGGACACGGCCGCCCTGGGCCAAAGGGTTCCCAATCCCCACACGGGGGACGAGCTGGAAGAGCTCATCACCCTCTTCAACGAGATGAGAGAGAAAATCGATACCCTGATTCGGGCGATGAAACACTCCCTCGACAACGTCGCCCACGACCTCCGAACGCCGGTGACAAGGCTGCGGGGGGTCGCGGAGCTGGCCCTGCAGAGGGAATCCCTCTCGGAGGAGTGTCAGGACGCCCTCGCGGAATGCCTCGAAGAGTCCCTCGAGATCCAAAAGCTCCTGACCATGCTGATGGACATCTCCGAGGCGGAAACCGGCGTCCTCAAGCTCGACCTCCAGCCCCTCTCCATAAAACAGCTGATTAAAAAGATCACGGATCTCTACGGTCTGGTGGCGGAGGAAAAGGGAATCTCCCTCGAGGCATCCGCGCCCGACGACCTCTTCGTGTCGGCGGATCCGACCCGTTTGGGCCAGGCTTTCGCCAACCTGGTCGACAATGCGATAAAATTCACGCGCCGGGGGGGACGGGTCACGATCAAGGCCTTCGCACAAAACGGGAACGTGGCCGTCGAGATCCGGGACACGGGGGTGGGAATCCCCGAAAAGGATCTGCCGCGGATTTGGGAACGTCTCTATCGGGGAGACGAGAGCCGTTCGAAAAAGGGGCTGGGGCTGGGGCTGAGCCTGGTCAAGGCCATCGTGGCCCTCCACCGTGGAGAGGTCACTGTGCGAAGCCGGCCGGGTGTGGGAACCACGTTCACGGTCGTGCTCCCCTCGGCGGAAAAACCCAGTCCTTTAGAACCGGCAACCATTACAAAAATTTAATCTTGATGAAAGGGTCTCGAAAGGTTTCAGGACTATCAGGGAAGGCGATGAAATGGATAATAAAATCGACGGGTAGGGCGGGAAGAGGGACTCATTATCTCCACTCCCTCGGGGTAGCGGGTCTTTTCCTTTTCCTCGTTCTCGGCCATGTCTCCCAATCCCACGCAAAGGCGACGGAATCGACCTTTCCTCCCGTCAGCATGGTCCAGAGCGCGGCCAAACGCGCCCTTCCCGCCGTCGTTCACCTCGACATCCAAAAGAAATCCCCCTCGGATCTCCACCCGTCCCGATACTTTCCCTTCTTCACCCCCTCGGAGGCAAAGGTCGGAGACCTGGCCAAGACGCGCTTCGGAACAGGGATCCTCATGAATCCCCAGGGTTACATCCTGACCAACGCCTTTCTCATCGAAGGGGTCCGAAAGGTCCGGTGCCTCCTCCTCGACGGGAGATGGTTTGACGCGAAATGCGTGGGCGCGGATCCCAAAACCGACATCGGCGTTCTAAAAATCACAAAGAGAGGATCCTACCCGGCCATTGCAGCAGGGGACTCCAAACATCTCTCCACCGGCCAGTGGATCGTCGCCCTCGGGCACTACGAGCCGAACAAGCCGACCATCGCCACGGGGATCATCAGCGCGGAACATCGATCATCGGTTCTGGAGCCGGAAGCCCCCCAAGATTTTCTGCAAACGGATACACAGATCGGCCTCGTCAACAGCGGAGGGCCTCTCATCGACCTTGAAGGCGCCGTGGTGGGTGTCAACGACGCCCTCCTCTCACGCGTCGCCCCCTTAAGCGGAATCGGTTTCGCCATTCCCTGGACGATCGCCAGCCATGTCGCGCAGCAGCTCATCGAAAACGGGTCGATCGAACACGGCTGGCTCGGCCTCCAGGTCCAGGACGTCACCTTCCGCTCCCAAAAGAACCGTCACGGATTCATCAAGAGTGTCATGGTCCTGCACGTCATCAAAGGCAGCCCCGCGAGCAAGGCGGGGATAAGGGCTGGAGATATCATCAAGTCCTACGGCAAGACCCCCATTCAAAACGTAACCCAACTGAAACGCCTCGTGTCCAGAAGCCCCGTGGGGAGCAAGGTCAAGATGAAAATCTCCCGACACGGAAGAGAAATGACCCTATCGATCATAGTAGGAAAGCGTGAAGGAACGCTGTCTTTTTCGACCCTGAAAGAAAGACTGGGGATCTTCGTCATTCCCCTCGGCAAGGCTTCCCCGAAAAACCGAGGCGGTGTTATCATTACATGGGTAGACCCCAACGGTCCGATGGGTCGTGCGGGGTTTGAACCTCACGACATCATCCTCGAGGCCAACGGGAAGCCCGTAAAAACGGGGAAAGACATTGAACAGGTCCTCAATTCCTTAAAGCTGGGGGACTACCTCCTCTTCCACGCCGTCGACCACCGAACCGGGCGCAGGGGATACGTCCAGATCCGCGTGCGATAGTTTTCCTCTTTATTACAAATTTGTAATCCATCCGTAAGATTCGTGAAATATTCGTGGATTAGTTTCTCACCAGGATAAGGAGAAAAGGAATCTCAAACCAAAGGAGTAAAGGATGGAAACTCAATCGCCGGAAAAAGATCTACTGGGCCTTCTGGAAAACAACCTGAAACTCCGGGAGCAGCTGGCTTCCTTGGAAAAAGATTCAAGGGTATGGAATAGAAAGCGGGAAATGGACGACCTGGAAAGCATCACGGCCCTCATAAGAAAACTGGAGACCGATATCTCCCGAACCCTGGGGGACTTCAACGCCCTCCACGGCGGCACGGACGATCGGACTTCCAGAGAGGATTTCCATCACGCCTTTCGGATCATGAACGACCTTTTTCAGGATTTGAAGACGGTCAAGGAAGAACTGGAACAAGCCGCCATCCATCCCGACAAACTCGAGCGGCTGAAGGTCGACTGGGCCAAACTCGAGAAGACCTTCGAGGAGATGGAAAGGCATGTCGATTCCACGCAGGAGGAAACGGAAATCTCGTTTTTCTGACAACACATCCGAGTCCGATTACGGTGTCCTCAACACCTATCCCCCGTTGAGGCGACGACTCGAGAAGAAAGGAGAAAAAAATGAATAAAAAATTTAGGTATCTGAATTCCAAACATCTCAGGGTGAGAATCTTTACGATCGCGTTGTTTGCGGGGATCCTCATCGCGGGACAAGCCACGTTGACAGCGCACCCCGCCCTCGCGGGGAATACCCCGCAATCCTTTGCCAAACTGGTCGCCAAGGTCAAAAACTCCGTCGTGAACATCTCGACGACCCAGATCATCAAGGAATCTCCCATGCTTCCGTTCTTTATGCCCAACGGCCCCTTTGGGAGGTTTCAAGGACCCGTGCCCGAGAGAAAAATGAAGGTTCACGCCCTCGGGTCCGGTTTCGTCATCGCCAAAAACGGGCTGATCCTGACCAACAATCACGTGGTGGCCAAGGCGAGCAGCATCAAGATAAAGCTGGCTGACGGCCATATATACGACGCCAAGGTCGTCGGTCGTGACCCGAAAACAGACCTCGCCCTCATCAAAGTAAAACCCGGGAAGGATTTTCCCAAGCCCGTCAAGCTGGGCGATTCGGACGCCATCCAGGTCGGAGACTGGGTCGTCGCCGTGGGGAATCCCTTCGGGCTGGGGCACACCGTTACGGCAGGCATCATCAGCGCAAAAGGGCGCGTCATCGGCGCCGGCCCCTACGACGACTTTCTCCAGACCGATGCGGCCATCAACCCGGGCAACAGCGGGGGACCCCTCTTCAACATGAAGGGAGAGGTCGTCGGGATCAACACCGCCATCATCAAGGGCGGGCAGGGCATCGGTTTCGCCATCCCGATCAATTTAGCGAAGAAACTTCTTCCCCAACTTGAGAAGGGGAAGGTCATCCGCGGATGGCTCGGTGTCCAGATCCAGGACATCACCCCGGAACTCGCCAAATCCTTCAAGCTGAAAAAGGATCAGGGCGTCGTAATCTCCGAGGTCTTTCCCGGCACCCCCGCGGAAAAGGCCGGGTTGAAGCAGGGTGATGTCATCATCGCCTTCAACGGGAAAAAGATCAAAAACGCCTACGACATCTCCCGCATGGTGGCCGCAACGGCTCCAAAGACGAAAGCAACCGTCCAAATCATCCGGAACGGTGAGGAAAAGGAGATACAGGTCACCATCGGAACCATGCCGGAGAATGGCCAACTGGCTACGGCATCCCCGGCGACGGGAAACCCGTGGGGGATGCAGGTTCAAAAGATCACACCGGAACTGGCGGAACGCCTGGGCCTGGCCTCCTCCCAAAAGGGCGTGGTTATCACGGAGGTGCGCGCGGACAGCCCCGCCGCCAACGCGGGATTGCGACCGGGCGATGTCATCCTGGAGATCGACAGGAAGAAGATCCAGGGTATCAAAGACTATGAAACCGCCCTCCGAAACGCCCGGAGTGAAAACGGGCTTCTACTCCTGATCAAACGGGGACGGGGGAACCTCTATGTGGTTCTCAAAAAGAAGGCAGACTAAACGCTGGCTTACAAAGACGCTATCTTTCTTCTCCTCCTTTCTCCCCTCATAAGGCCTGCTTCGGACCCCTTGGAGCAGGCCCCCCTCCCCTCCTTTTTCGGATTTTCATCCGTGCAGTGACTGATCCAGCGCCTTCAAGGAAGTTTCCAGCATGATCTCCGAAAGCGTGGGATGGGCATGTATGGTTT
>CAZKUZ010000210.1:0-2580 GCA_964556045.1 uncultured Thermodesulfobacteriota bacterium
CCGAGAAAAAAGACTCCATCGGTGCCACCTTCGAGAACGAAACCATGACCTTCACCGCGGGATTTCTCCTATTTCCCCGGGCCGGCGATGCCGAGATAAAACTCGTTCGGCTGAGTGAAAAGGGACGATATCGAGGAACCATCACGGGCAAGACCCGGGGAGTTATCGCTTTCATAACCCGCCACAGGGAGGACACGCACATCAGCGAGCTGAAGGAAAACGAAGAGAAAAACCGCTTCATCTGCACCCGGCTGATCCGTGACACAAAGATCGGGAAAGATCACACCATCAAGATCTTCGAGATGGACTACCAAAAACGGCAAATGACGGTCACCCGAATCAAGAGGAACAGAAAAAGCGTTCACGTCAAGCCGATTCCGCCCGGAATCATTTATGACGATCCCCTGACGGCCTTCTACAACTTCCGGTTCGGGTGTTACGGTCCCATCCAATACGGGAAACGCTATAAAATCGACACGATCCCGGGGAAAAAGATCAAACACATCTTTCTCCACGTGGCCCCTAAGGAAGAAGCGGAGAAGAAAAGAAAGAGACTCTCCATCGCGAAGCAGGTCAAATATCTCATCTATCTTCGGATCGCCCCGGACATCATCAAATCAAAAAAGGGCGAGATCGAAGGCTGGGCCTCTTCCGGCCTCATTCCTGTCTATGGCGTGGCCAAGGATGTCATCTTCTTCGGGGACGTCAAGGGGAAACTCGTTCACTACACGAAGGGACCGCTTCCTCAGCCTCCCTTGTAAAGGACGGAATTCTTTTCGATCCATTCCTCCAACTGCCGGATCGACCGTTCCGTCGCGCCGCGGTATTTATCAAACATCTGAAAACTTTTTTCACGAACCCGCCCCCGCCATTTCGGGTCTCCCAAAAGCCGGGACAAGAGATTCGACAGCTCCTCGGCATCCGACACCTCGAACGCCACGGCCTCTTTCAACGTAATATCCCTGATCTCCCTGAAGTTTTCCATCTTCGGGCCAAAAATCGTCGGGACACCGTACCGGAGAGGTTCCAACGGGTTGTGCCCACCAATCGGCGCCAAGCTCCCCCCGACGAAGGCCACGACCCCCAGTTGATACAGCCGAACCAGCTGTCCCAGCGCGTTGACCAGCAGAATGTCCCACGACTCGGAGAGAGCCCCCTTCCCATTCCATAGGGCAAAGGGGAGGCCGCGGGAACGGAGTATCTCTTCGAACTGCGGCAAGGCGTATAGGTGGCGGGGAATAACGATCCACTTGATGCGGGGAAACGACTCTCTCAGTTTCTGAAAGGCATCGATCAAGACGGGAAACTCCTCGGGATGGATACTCCCGGCCACCCAGACGAATTCTCCCTCGTTTAAATGCAGGGTCACGCGAAGACGTCGAGCCTTCGAGGCATTCATGGGGATGAAAGGAGCATCGAATTTCACGTTTCCGGTCACATGAATCCTATCCGCGGGGGCGCCCAGCGCCTCCATCCTCTTCGCGTCCTCTTCCGTCTGAACCAGGAAAAGCTCGACACATCTCAGGACGCGCCGGAAGAAAAAGCGAAAGATCTTGTAACGTTCAAAGGATTTATCGGAAATACGGCCGTTGAAAAGGGCTATCCGCACGCCCCGTCTCTGAAGGCAAAAAAAGAGATTAGGCCAAAGCTCCGTCTCCGCCACGAGAAAGAATTCCGGCCGGCACTTCCGCACCACGGGGCAGACCGTCCAAATGAAATCGAGGGGGAGGAGGAAAACCTTCTTGGCCTTTTTGATCAAAACCTTCGCCTGCTTCCTCCCCACGGGGGTACTGGCAGAAAAAACCAATTCGTGACGTCGAAACTTCTCGGCCAACTCTCCGCAAATAGGCTCGGAGACCTTTACCTCCCCGAGGGAGGCCGCGTGTACCCATATTGAGGGGCCCTGCAACGGCTCCTTGAAGACCTCCGAAATTCCCAGACGCTCCAGCAATCCCTTCCGAAGGCGTTCATTCACCAGGAGGAGGATCCCCCACAACGGAAGAAACAGGATCAGCAAAAGGGTCTGCAGCAAATTATAAAAAAAGACCATGAAACCTCATCTTCCCTTGGCAAACAATCCTACGCTCATTCATCCTCTTTCCAGGCACCCGTTTCGCAATAGCGTTCCACCGTCTCCGTCATCTGACGCATCTTGGATTCAAGCTGCCGGCGCATGGCCTCTCTCTCTTCCTTTCCCATCTCACGCGGGACCCAAAACGGGCTTCCATAAAAAAAAACACCCTTCGAGAAAGGATAGGGAAGGATAAAGCGATCCCATGAAGAAAACACCTTTTTCCTTGTCGCGGAAAAAACAACGGGTATGATAGGAACTCCGGATTGCCTGGCCATCTCGATCACACCCATCTGAACCGTATACCTCGGACCCTTGGGGCCATCCGGCGTTAAAACCACCTTATACCCATCCGCCAGCGCCTTGAGTCCTCCCCTCAGGGCGCTCAAGGCCCCGCGCGTGGTCGATCCCCGAAAACTCTCAAGGCCGAACAGGCGGATGATTCTACTGATAAGCTCCCCGTCCCGATGCCTGCTGACCATTACCTTGGCCTTCCTTCGATAGGGAGA
>CAZKUZ010000211.1:0-3518 GCA_964556045.1 uncultured Thermodesulfobacteriota bacterium
TCCGGGCATTTATGGCTTTACTGCCCCTCCGGCATCCACCGGACCCTCATCACGGGTTCCGTCTCCGGCCTCCGCTCTTTCCACCTCCCCTTTCCGCTTCCGCCCCGGATGTCAACGGTCTCAGCGGAAGGGTGGCGGATCCAGGGGATCAATGAGGAGGGAAAGCTCCTGTCCACCCTCCGTTTCAGCCGTGAAGGAAGCGGCGATTCGACAAACCGGCGCTCGACCCCCCGATCCGAAATCCCGCCGTTCTTTCACGTCACACGCACCTTGTCACTCGGCTTGCAATGGGGAATCCAGACCACCGTCCAGCGGCTGACGCCCATCGGAACGCCCTATGTCCTCCAGGTTCCCCTGGTGAAGGGGGAATCGGTCACCACGGAAGGATTCGACGTCCGAAACGGCAAGATCACCCTCTCCTTCAAGGCCGACACACGGATCCTGAGCTGGCGCTCCCGGCTTGAACGGTCGAAAGAGCTCACCCTGAAGGCCCCGAAAGACACTCCATGGACAGAGACGTGGATCCTGGACGCGAGCCCCATCTGGCACTGTGAGCTCTCGGGTATCCCCGTGGTCCACCACCAGGACAGGAGGGGATACTGGCAGCCCACCTGGAAGCCGTGGCCGGGCGAGACGGTATCCATCCGGGTGACACGCCCCCAGGCCGTCGCCGGCGAGATTTTGACCATTCATCGCGTCAAGGTTCAGTTGGACAAGGGGAAACGGTTCCACCACATTCACCTTTCTCTCGACGCGAAGGCGAGCCAGGGACAACAACACACCATCAAGCTCCCCCACGGCGCGAAACTCCTGAAGGTCGCCATCGACGGGAAATCTCAGCCCATCCAGTTGCGGGGAGGAACCCTTACCCTTCCCCTGCATCCCGGAAGGCAGAATCTCCAGATTACCTGGCTGCAACCGGCATCCGACGCGCCGATCACCCAGCTACCCAGGATCGATATCGGTCACAGCGCCGTCAATGCCTCGATTGTCTACAAGATTCCGTCAAAACACTGGGTCCTTTGGACGCATGGCCCCACGCTCGGTCCCGCCGTCCTCTTCTGGAGCTATTTGCTGGTGATCCTGCTGATCGCCGTCGGCCTCGGAAAGATTCCGTGGACCCCCTTGAAGACCCGCCATTGGATCCTCCTCAGCCTGGGCCTGACCCAGGTTCATCCCCTCGTTTCCCTGGTCATTGTGGGCTGGTTCATCGTCCTGGGCATACGGAAAAAAGAGCCTCCCATCGATGGGGCCTTCCGTTTCGACGTCACCCAGTTGATTCTGATAGGGTGGACCATTGCGGCCATGATAGGGCTCTACCTGGCCATCACGAAAGGCCTGTTGGGCATCCCGGACATGCAGATTTCCGGAAACGGGTCCTCCCACGGCTGGCTTCGATGGTTCCAGGACCGTATCCCCCCTGTCCTGCCTCAGCCCTGGATCCTCTCCGTTCCCCTGGTGGTCTTCCGAGGACTGATGCTTTTATGGGCCCTGTGGCTGGCCTACAGCCTGCTCCGATGGCTCCGATGGGGATGGCACTGTTTCAATCAGGGAGGTGCCTGGAAAAAACTGAGCCTGCGGTCGAACCGAAAGCTCAAGGTGAAAAAGGCGGAATCGCCTCAAGGGAAGGGAGATTAAGCCCATATCCAGGTTTCCCCCGCATTCCCGTCCCGCCGCGTCCCAATCCAGCCGGGCACCTCTTGCCGGGCGGTCTGGGCGGTTTCTCCTTGCATCCCCATCGAAAAACAACTAAAATTCCAAACGACATCATGAATAAACAGAAACAACTATTCGTCTAATGTTTAAAAGTAATAAAAAGGCAGTGAAATTAGACTACGCCGTCAGCGATAATAACGTGTCGGAATTCAGAAAGGTTGTCGAAAACTACCGCAAAAGAGTTTACCAGACGGCTTACGGCATCGTCCAGAATGTCGATGACGCGAAAGATATCACACAGGAGGTTTTTCTGAAGGTTTTCGAAAAGATGGACACGTTCAAGGGGGAGGCAAGCCTATCGACCTGGATCTATAGAATTACCGTCAACACAAGCATCGACATGCTAAGAAAACGCAAGACACGGTCTTCCATCATGCTGCAGGAAGGCCTGAACTACGATGACCAGATACTGGAAAACCCGGGCCCTTCTCAACCTCACAATTCTTCTCCCTTCGAAGAAACCTACCAGGGTGAAATCAGGAAAAAAATCAAGGAGGCCTTCATGAGACTCTCCCCGGAACACCGTTCCACCCTCGTCCTCCGCGAGATCGAAGGTCTCTCTTACCAAGAGATCGCCGATACGATGGAATGTTCTCCGGGAACGGTTATGTCCCGCCTCCATTACGCGAGAAAAAAGATGCAAAAACTCCTCGCCCCCTTGAGGGAGGAAACACCATGAGACGCTGTAGAAAGATACAGAAGGATATGGACCGCTATCTCGACCGGGAGCTGAGTCCGGAAAAGGTCCGTCCCTTCGAAGACCATCTTCGATCGTGTCAAAGATGCCGGCAAGTCCTGGAACAAAAACGGGAGCAGCGGCGTCAACGTATTCTCGGACTTATACCGGAAGACGTTCCCATTACGACGGAAGAAATTCTCGCATCTGTCCAAGGGAAGCCCCTGACGGAACCTATCCCCGAAATCCCGGAGGAAAGTCGGGCACCCTCCATTTCCCGCTGGTGGGATACCCTCCGGAGGTTCGCCTTCCGTCCCGCGCCCGCCATCGCCCTGGCCCTCTGCATTATCGCCTTGGGCCTGAGCTTCTTCCTCCCCTTCGGTTCCAAGAAAAACCGGGAACCGGGAATCGTTATCGAACAGATCGAATCATCCGGCACGGTCATGATCTTCCAGCCGGAACAAACGGACACAACACTTATCTGGATCGTCCCCCAGGATGAAAAAAAGGAGGCAACGTGAGATGAAGTTCTCTACCATATCCAAACACGCTCTATTCCTTCTTCTCTGCCTGGTTATGATAAACCTCCTCATTCCCCCGTCGGGAGAGGCGGCCTCCGTCGAATTGGAATGGCGCATTATCGCCGCGAGCCACCAAAAGGGCAGTGTCGATCCGAGGCTCAAGGACATCTATCGCAACTTAGGGGCGATTTTCAATTACAACTCATACAAATTGGTCAACATGAATCGGGTCCGCCTCAGCCCAAACCAATCGGTGTCCATCCCCCTGTCAAACGTAAAGACCTGTATCATCAAACTCACCCAGGCCTCTCCAAAATGGGTCCATATCCAAATTCAGATCACAAAAAAGGGGCAAACGATCTTCGGAACGAACGCCCGCCTCATGAACGGCCGGATGCTCCTCCTGGGCGGCCCCTCGAGCAAAGGCAAGGCCTTGATCTTCTCTCTCAGGAGTTTCTGGTAACAGAGTGTCAGAGGGGAAAATGCTCTAATTGCGAGAGGACATATTCCCGGATCTTGCTGGGATGGGGTACCGGAGCCTCTATCTTTCCCTGAACGAGAACCGGGCTCAGGAGCGGCTCCAACGTGCCCCCGCATTCACATG
The DNA here is from genome assembly GCA_964556045.1 of uncultured Thermodesulfobacteriota bacterium. Taxonomy (GTDB): domain Bacteria; phylum Desulfobacterota; class S145-22; order S145-22; family S145-22; genus JAOZMY01. The sequence continues at coordinate 3,518 of CAZKUZ010000211.1, forward strand.
T
>CAZKUZ010000212.1:0-6353 GCA_964556045.1 uncultured Thermodesulfobacteriota bacterium
GAAGCCCACGGGTTTCGTTGGCAGGGAGAGACGGCTGAGATTGTATTCCCCCCCCGTACATTTTCGCTGAATCTCCTCCAGACGCCGGAGAAGGAGAAGCAGATCAGGGAGCTCCTTGAGACGTTTGCCAAGCGTCCGGTGTCCCGGGTCCTTTTCAAGGAGGAAGCGGCGAAGAATAGGATCGGGGATGGGGGGAATGGGCCTTCCGTCAATGATCAAACCCGACAAGGATTGGCGCAGCACCCCGCTGTGAAGGATGTGTTGGGAATCCTTGGGGGGAAGCTTGTAGAAATTAAACCTCTTCAGAGGAGAGAAAAGGAGGAACAATGAGTCCCAAGTTATCTGATATCATGAAACAGGCCCAGAAAATGCAGGCCAAAATGGCGGAGATTCAGGAGGAGTTGGCCGATAAGGTTGTGGAGTCTACTTCGGGCGGCGGGATGGTGAAGGTCCTGGCGAATGGCCGTCAGGAGATCCTTTCCATACAGATTGAACCCGACGTGGTGGATCCGGAGGACGTGGAGATGCTGCAGGATCTCGTGGTGGCGGCGGTCAATGATGCCTTGAGGAAATCTCAGGAGATGATGGCGGAAGAGATGAAGAAGCTGACCGGCGGCATGTCGATCCCGGGGCTTTTTTAACCTGCCATGGAGCCGTATCCGAAGCCTGTCATCAGGCTGATCGATTTGCTTGGAAAGCTTCCCGGCATAGGGAAAAAGAGCGCGGCGCGTATGGCCTTCTACCTGTTACACGCCCCCGATGCCTATTGTGACGCCCTGGCCGAGGCGATCCGTGACGTAAAGAGGGAGCTGAAACTTTGCGCACGGTGCTTCAACCTGGCGGACGCGGAACTGTGTGCCATCTGCCGGAGCCCCAAGCGGGATCCACGCGTGATTTGTGTGGTGGAGGACACAAAGGACCTCATCGCCATTGAGCAGACGGGGGTCTTTCAGGGGCTTTACCATGTCCTCCATGGTCAACTCGACCCCTTGCAGGGAATAGGGCCGGAAAAGCTCAAGATAGAAGAGCTTGTGCTGCGGCTCAGGGATGAACCCGTAAAAGAGGTGATCCTTGCCACGAATCCGGACGCCAACGGCACGGCGACCGCCCTTTATCTCCAGAAACGCCTCCAGCCTTTTGGTGTCAGGATCACGCGCCTCGCGCAGGGGATTCCCGTTGGAGGAGACATCGAGTATGTGGACACACAGACCCTTGGGGCCTCCCTCAAGCAACGCACGGAGTTTTGATAGGTTTCTGAGTTTGTTTTGATCGGTTGGAAAGAACAAGGCCACGGATGATTCCGTGGCCTTTGGTTATCGATAGATGGTGCCGAAGGCGGGACTCGAACCCGCACAGGCGTAGCCCACCACCCCCTCAAGATGGCGTGTCTACCAGTTCCACCACTTCGGCACGATTCGAACACATGCTATTTTGCCTTTTCTCCCGTTCCCGTTTTTGGCTGCGCCTTGGACTTCGGTTGCTGAGGCGTGGCCTGCGGCTTGGAGCCTGCCTTGGCTGGCGCGGATTTCTTGGCCTTGCTCTTCATGATGGTCGATAAGGTCGCCTTCCTGTGGCCGCTTGCGTAGGCGAGAAGGAGGGAGGTCAGCATAAAGACGACTGCGGCTCCCACCGTGACCCGGTTGAGAAACGGGGTTGATCCCGAACTTCCGAATACCGTCTGGCTCGCCCCGGCTCCAAAAGCGGCGCCGATGTCGCTGCCGCGACCGGTCTGCATCAAAATAATCATGATCAGGGCGATCGCCACGACCACGTGCAAAACTGAGATGACAGTTACCATTGATGTTTCCTTACAAGCCCCGCATGACGATCTGGGAAAAGGAGTCGGCTTTCAGGCTCGCCCCTCCGACCAGTCCTCCGTCGATGTTTTCCATCGCCATCAGGCCTTCGATGTTTTCTGGTTTGACACTTCCTCCGTACAAGATACGGATTTCTTCCGCCGCTTCCTCTTCCACCTGTTTCCTGAGCCATCCGCGGATAAAGGCGTGAACCTCTTCCGCCTGTTCCGGGGAGGCGGTCTTCCCCGTTCCAATGGCCCAGATGGGTTCGTAGGCAAGAATCATAGACCGAACTTGTTTCGTTGTCAAGCCGTTCAGGCCCTCTTTGAGCTCTTCCTCGATGATCGTAAAAGTTTGATTGGCTTCCCTTTGTTCCAAAGATTCTCCCACGCACAGGATGGGGGTGAGGCCATGGGAAAAGGCCGCGTGGAGTTTTTTGTTCACGGTCCCGTTCGTCTCGCCGAAGTATTGCCGCCTCTCCGAGTGTCCGATGATCACGTGGCTGCATCCAACCTCCTTCAGCATGACGGGGGAAATTTCACCCGTGAAGGCCCCCTTTTCCTCCCAGTGCATGTTCTGGCCGGCCAGGAGGACGGGAGTTCCGTTGAGGAGCTCCGCGACGGCCATGAGGGCCGTGTAGGGCGGGGCCACGAGGATATCCGCGCTTTCCGGATTCACGTCTGGTCTGTTGAAGGATACCCGACACGAGGTCTCGCGCCTCTTGTGTGGTCATATGCATTTTCCAGTTGCCCGCGATCATGGGTTTGCGTTTCATGGTTTTGTCTCCTTGGAGTATTATTGGGGCTTGAGGGCCTCGATTCCCGGGAGGGATTTCCCCTCGAGGAACTCCAGCGAGGCGCCGCCGCCGCTGGAGATATGGGTGATCTGTTCCGCCACTCCCGATTCGTGGATGGCTCGGATGGAATCGCCGCCGCCCACGTAGCTTTCCCCCGGGGAAGCCGCGACGGCCTTGGCCACCTCGAAGGTGCCCTTGGCGAAAGGAGAAATCTCGAAGACACCCATGGGGCCGTTCCAGAAGATCATGGTGGCGTCCTTGAGTTGTTCCGCGTAAACCTTGATCGTTTGGGGCCCGATATCCACCCCCATGAAGCCCTTGGGGATGGCCGTGCCCTCCGTGGTCTGAAAGGAAGCCGTCTCACTGATCTCGGTGGCTGCCACGTGGTCGATGGGAAGGAGAAAGGCGGTTTCCGTCTCCTCCGCCTTTTTCAGGATGGCCTTGGCGTCTTCCATTGAACTCTCCTCCACGAGGGAATTTCCCACATCGATGCCCCGCGTTTTCAAGAAGGTATAGGCCATGGCGCCACCGATGAGGATGGTATGGGCCTTCTCCATGAGGGAGAGGAGGATGCCTAACTTGTCGGAGACCTTGGCGCCCCCCAGAATCAGGACGAATTTTTCGGTTCGGGCCTCCAGGACCCTGGAGAGTGCCTCGACCTCTTTCTTGAGGAGGAATCCGCCCCCCTTGAGATCCATGAATCCTGGGACTCCTACCACGGAGGCGTGGGCCCGGTGGACCGCCCCGAAGGCGTCGTCCACGTAAACCTCTCCCAGGCGGGCTAAAGCCCTGGCGAAATCCGGGTCATTCCCGGTTTCCCCTTTGTGAAACCGAAGGTTTTCCAGGAGGAGAATTTCTCCTTCACCGAGAGAGGCCGCCATTCTTTCCGCGTCTGGACCGACGCAGTCCGGGGCCAAGGTGACGTTCTGTCCGAGGATCTCCGAGAGTCTTTCCGCCACCGGCCGGAGGCTCAATTCGGGTTTGACCGAGCCTTTGGGTCTCCCCAGGTGGGACATCAAAATGAGGCGGCTGCCGTGTTCCAGGGCGTGCCGGAGGGTAGGCAATGCCATCCGGATGCGGCTGTCGTCGGCAACGTTCCCCTCGGCGAGGGGAACGTTGAAATCGACCCGAAGCAAAAGCCGTTTCCCATCAATGGGAAGTTGTTCGATCGTCTTGAAAGGAACGGTCATATCCCTTTCGCCACGAAGCTGAAGAGTTCACTCATGCGGTTAGAGAATCCCCACTCGTTGTCGTACCAGGAGAGGATCTTGACCATCCGCCCGCCGATGACCTTCAGAGAGGGAACATCAAGGGTGGAGGAATTGGGATTCCCGTTGAAGTCGATGGAGACCAGGGGTTCCTCGCTGATTCCGAGGATGCCCTTCATGCTGCCTTCCGCGTAGGACTTGAAGGTGTCGAGAAGCTCCTCCACGGTGGTCTCCTTTGACAGCCAGGCGACCAGGTCCACCACCGAGACGTTGGGGGTCGGGACCCGAATGGCCATTCCGTCCAGCTTTCCTTCCGTCTCCGGAATCACGAGGGACAAGGCCTTGGCCGCGCCGGTCGTGGTGGGGATCATGGAGACAGCCGCGGCCCTCGCCCGGCGAAGGTCCTTGTGAGGCAGATCGAGGATGCGCTGGTCGTTCGTGTAGGCGTGCGTGGTCGTCATCAGGCCATATTCGAGACCGAATTTGTCCACCAGGATCTTGACGATCGGGGCGAGACAGTTTGTGGTACAGGAGCCCATGGAGATGACGTGATGTTTGGCGGGATCGTATTTCTCCGGATTGACGCCCAGCACGACGGTTACATCGGCGTTCTTGGAGGGCGCGGAGATGATGACCTTCTTGGCGCCCGCCGCGAGGTGGCCCGCCGCCTTGTCACGGTCGGTGAACAGCCCGGTGCTTTCCAAAACGATATCGACACCGAGGTCCTTCCAGGGAAGCTTGGTCATATCCCGTTCCGAGAAGACGCGGATCTTCTTGCCGTTGACGACAAGATAATCCCCTTCCACCGAAACGTCGGCATTGATCTTCCCGTGAACGGAATCATACTTCAAAAGGTGCGCCAGGGTCTTGCTGTCGGTCAAATCGTTGACCGCCACAAAATCCAGGTTGTCTTTATTCAGTGAGGCACGAAATACATTCCTTCCAATTCGTCCGAAACCATTGATCGCGATTTTTAACGCCATAATTTCCTCCACTTGATGAGTTTTGGGCATTTATAGCGTATTGGTGCATCTTTTTCAAGATGACGTTTCAATTCCGATGCGTCTCAAGGGTGGGAGATGAAATTTTTGTGGTGGCCCTTTCGGCGTGGACTCACGACCTTGTGGGCGTATTCTTGCATTTGTCCGTTCCCTTTTGTGGAGAATCGGTAGAGTGAAGAGAATTCATTCTCTGGATTTCAGATTGTTCTGATTCTAAGCAAGGGGGGTTATTTCATCCCTCCTAAAGTTCTTTATCGGTTTTGTGCCCGGGACAAGCCCTTGGGATAGCGTGACTGTTGGAAAGGCCCAGAAGGCTGTCGAAAAAATCGTTTGTGCTCATTTCGGGGTGTTGGCTTTATCTGATCATGACATTGATGTATGGTAGAATAAATAGATTGGCCGTGATGGAGCTTTTTCAGGAAGAGCCGGAAGAGGTAATGTATGGATCTGACACCATGGATTTTTGCTCATTTTTTTGAAATTGTTGGTTTTTCACTGGCTGTTCTTTTGATTCCGAGAATCCTGTTGGAGCGTCGTCATCCCGGTGCTACCATGGCTTGGATCCTGGCCATAGCGCTGGTGCCTTATGTGGGAGTTCCCCTCTATTTTCTGATCGGCGGAAAGAGGATCGAGAGGGTCAGGCGTAAAAAAAATTGGCTGATTGTGGAGAGTGAGATCAGAGCGGATGCGTTGATTTTTGAAAAACTTCCAAAGAGGAGCAGAAGAATTGCCCATGTTCTGGTGCGGTCGGGCATATTACCGCCCACCCATGATAACGAGGTTGATATTATTGATAATGGGGTCGATGCGTACGGGAAGCTCTATACCCTGTTGGAAGGTGCGACGAAATCGATAGAGATTGCCACCTTCATCCTTGGAAATGACGAAGTGGGTTCTTCGCTGGTTCGGCTGCTCGTGAAAAAAGCGGAGGAGGGTTTGGAGGTTCGGCTTCTTCTGGACGCCTTGGGGTGCCTTCGCACCCGGGGAAAGTTTGTCGATCCCCTCCGAAAGGCCGGCGGGCGGGTCGGGATCTTTCTGCCCCTTTTGTCGTTGAGGCGACGGTCTTCGGCGAATCTCAGGAACCATCGGAAGATGGCCATTGCCGATGGAAAGGTAGCCTTTGTCGGAGGGATGAACCTGGCAAGGGAGTATATGGGACCGAAGCCTTATAAGGGCCGATGGAAGGATGTGAGTATGTGGGTGTCTGGTGGGGCGGTAGGTCATGTGCGTGATTTTTTCTGGAAGGATTGGGTGTTTGCGACATCAGAAAAGGTGGATGCGCCTGGTTTTTGTCCTGTGAGTTTTTCTCCGGGGGAGGGACGGCAGACGATACAGGTCGTGGGGGATGGCCCGGACGCCGTTGAACGGCCGTTGTATACGGGGGTCTTGGCGGCCCTGAATCGCGCCGAGGAGAGTATATGGGTCGTGACCCCGTATTTTGTGCCGGACGACGCCCTTTCCGCCTCTCTGGTGCTCGCCGCGCGTATGGGATGTCGTGTCCATGTCATTATCCCGGAAAAGTCGAACCACCCCTTGGTGGACTTAGCGGGCC
>CAZKUZ010000213.1:0-2256 GCA_964556045.1 uncultured Thermodesulfobacteriota bacterium
ACCGCCTTGATGATCGAAAAGATGGTGGGAATCCCGGTGGTGACATCGCTCGATTCCTTGTCCGATATCCTTCAGGCCCTGATGCACGCGAAGCGACTGGGGAATTTCATCGGCATTACCACCCACAAGCCCATCATCGAACTGGAGATGCTTCAGAAACTTCTGAATATACGGATCCGGCCCATCCTTTTTTCCAATGGGAACGATTTCTTCTACGGGGTCATGGAGGCGGTCAACGAGGGGATCGAGGTGATCGTCGGAAAGGGTGACCTGACCCTGGAGCTGGCCGCGCAGTTCGGGAAGAAAGGGGTCCTGATCACTTATAGCAGGGAGGCCCTGGAGCAGACCTTTGAGAACGCCATTCGGATTGCGTTGCACAGGCGGAAGGAACGGGAGGAATTCAAACGCCTGGAGACAGTTTTCGATTCGTTGACGGAGGGGGTCGTTGTCGTGGATCGGGCCATGCGGATCACCGATATCAATACGGCGGCGAGGAATATTCTGGGGCTGAGGGACCAGAACGTCCTGGGTGACCTCGTGACTACCCTTTTCCCCGGATTCCCTTCGAAAAGCGTGTTCGAGGACAGGAAGATCGTGGAGAGCGATTTTGAGACGGTAGGGGAGGTGTCTCTTGTGGGGACCCACGTCCCCATACTCTTCGAGGGCAAACTCCTGGGAGCCGTCTCCACCTTTCGGCGCATCTCGGAAATCCAGAAAATGGACAGCAAGATCCGTCGGAAGATGGTCTCCAAGGGGTTTGTGTCCCGTTATACCTTCGACGGGATGGTGGCGAAAAGTCGTCGGATGAAGGAGGTTATCAAGAGGGCGAAACAGTACGCCCTGACCGATTCCACCATCCTGATTACGGGAGAGACGGGGACCGGAAAGGAGATTTTGGCCCAGAGTATTCATAGCCACAGCATGCGCCGACACGAGCCGTTCGTGGCGATCAACTGCAGCGTGATTCCGGCGGAGCTTTTGACGAGTGAGCTGTTCGGCTATGAAGAAGGCGCCTTCAGCGGGGCGAAGAAGGGGGGAAAGCAGGGACTGTTTGAACTGGCCCACAAAGGGACCCTGTTCCTGGATGAGATCGCGACCATGCCGATGGACCTCCAGGCGAAGCTTCTCCGCGTCATCCAGGAGCGGGAGGTCATGCGTCTGGGAGGAGATCGCATGATTCCCGTGGACGTACGGATTATCGCGGCCACGAACAAAGACCTCGCCGTGGAGGCGCACGAGGAAAGGTTCCGGAAGGATCTCTATTTTCGGCTTAATGTCCTGGCCGTCGAGATTCCCCGCCTTCGGGACCGGAAGGCGGATATCCAGTGGCTGGCTCAGGCCTTCATCGACCGGTTCTGCAGGAAGTACGGCAAGACGTCTCCTTTCGTCCTGGATGAAAGGTGCGTCAGGCTCCTGAAGGAGTATCCCTGGCCGGGAAACGTGCGGGAGCTGGAAAACCTGATGGAGCGGGTCGTCCTGCTCCACAAGGATCTGAAGAAGGTCTACGCCTTCCTCGTCGAGGAGCTGGAAAAGGGATTTGGGGATGGTGAAAAAGTGGGAACGAAAACTCCCAAAAACGTGTTTTCCATCACCCAGGCGGAAAAAAGAAAGATGCTTATCGCCCTGGACGAGAATTCCTTTAATATCTCTCGGGCGGCGGCCTCGATCGGTGTCAGCCGCGCGACCTTTTACCGGAAGATGCGCCGATACGGTATCGGGCGATAGAAAGTCGCCCGGAACACAGAACGTCGTATCTTAGTATCATAAAATTACAAAACGATACAATTTAATACAATATAGCACATTCTGAATGTGGAGCTTTTGAGCCTCCCTGTTCCGGGAACGGGAAAAACTGGGCGAACCTCTTGTGATTATTCAGGATTCCACGGAATATCAGGGTTGAATATCCCGTTGGAACGTAAGTTGCTTTATTTCATTGGATTGGTTTCCGAAAAAACGAGAGGAAGGAGGGTGAATTTTTAACACACAAAGAGAGAGGAGGAGATTATGCGAAGGAACAAGGTGTTATGGTGGTTGGGAAGTCTTTTGATACTGGGTGTCTTTGTGGCTGTGACAGGGTGCGCGACGAGTAAAAGCGTCCCCGAGAAGAAGGCTCAGAAGGTGGCCTATAAGACCGATGTCTGTTCGTCGGCCAAGATTACCAAGGTCGATTATTTCATGAAGAAATACAAGGGATCCATGCGACTTCATATCTCTGTGGGGATCAAGAATGTCTCTTCAAGTCCCAAGCGTTTC
>CAZKUZ010000214.1:0-3186 GCA_964556045.1 uncultured Thermodesulfobacteriota bacterium
GAAGAAGCCGTTGTTCCCGGGATACGTCTTTGCCTACCTGCGATTGAAACGCGATTTTCACAAGATACGATATACCCGGGGCGTGGCCGGATTCGTAAGATTCGGCGGCGGGTTACCGATTCCTGTCAAGGATGAGATCATAGAGACATTGAAATCGAGGACGCGGGAAGACGGAACAATCAGGATGGTTCCGAAACCTCTCGAGAAGGGTGATGTCGTGAAGATCGCCGAGGGTCCTTTTGCCGGGTTCGAGGCGGTTTTTATAGAGTCCCTGAATGACGGGGAGCGAGTGGCGCTCCTACTGAGGGGGCTCAACAGCGCGCGGGTGGAGATCAGCAGACTGTATGTCTCCACCGTAATGTAATTTGCTGGCGCCGAAATTCATAGAGCTATGCAGCCGAAATTTGGAAGATTTCGGGATGGCGGTAGCCTGTCTTTTTGTTGAGGGAGACTCGTGATGGTTTCTGTGGCGGTCATTGGAGGAGGATACTGGGGGAAGAACCTGATACGGAATTTCGCCTCGCTGGGGGCATTGAAGGCGGTGTGCGATACGGACGTGGGGGTTCGAAAACAGTACGAGGAGAAGTATGGCGCCCGGGGCGTCGGTAGCGTGGAGGAACTTCTGAAGATAGGGGATCTGGATGCCTGGATCGTGGCGACCCCGGCGGCCACGCACTACGAAATCGCCAGAACCGCGCTCGAGCACGGCAAGTCGGTTTTCGTGGAAAAGCCCCTCGCCATGAAAGTGGAAGAGGCGGAGACGCTGATCCGTCTCGCTCGGGAGCATGGTGTCGTCCTGATGGTGGGGCACCTTTTGCAGTACCATCCCGCCGTCGTCAAGCTGAAAGAGCTGATCGACGACGGGGAGCTGGGAAGAATCCGGTACGTCTATTCCAACCGTCTGAACATGGGGAAGATTCGGACGGAGGAGAACATCCTGTGGAGTTTCGCGCCCCACGACATTTCGGTCATGATATCGCTCCTGGAAGAGCTGCCGGAATCCGTGGCGGCCTCCGGCGGCACCTATCTCCAGCCCGACGTGGCGGATGTGACATTGACCGCCTTCGAGTTCCCGGGCGGAGTCAAGGGGCACATCTTCGTTTCCTGGCTACACCCCTACAAGGAGCAGAAACTGGTCGTGGTCGGGGACCGGAAAATGGCCGTTTTCGACGACATGTCGGATGAGAAGCTGAAGCTCTATCCGCATTCCATCCTGTGGCGGCACCAGATCCCGGAGGCCCGGAAGGCGGAGCCCGTGAAGGTTCCCATCTCGTCGGAGGAACCCTTGAGGCTTGAGTGCCAAAGTTTTCTCGATTGCGTGGAAAAGGGGATTACGCCGAAGACGGATGGCGAGGAAGGTCTTCGGGTGCTGCGTATCCTGGAGGCCTGTCAGCAATCCCTCGATCGGGGCGGGGAAAAGATTTCCTTTTCAGAGCCCGCGGCTTCAAAACCGGAACCGGACTATTTCGTCCATCCGACGGCCCTGGTGGATGAAGGGGTTTCCATCGGCAGCGGAACGCGAATCTGGCATTTTTCCCATATCCTTTCGGGCTCGAGACTTGGGCGGAATTGCCGGATCGGCCAGAACGTGGTGATCGGGCCGAACGTCACGATCGGCGGCAACGTAAAGATCCAGAACAACGTCTCGGTTTACGACGGCGTGACCCTGGAGGACGATGTCTTCTGCGGGCCCTCCATGGTCTTCACGAATGTCATCAACCCCCGGAGCGAAATTCCCCGGATGCACGAGAGAAAGGAAACCCTCGTTCGAAGGGGAGCGACCCTCGGGGCGAACTGCACCATCGTCTGCGGACACACGATCGGGCGGTACGCCTTTATCGGGGCCGGGGCGGTGGTGACGAAGGACGTGCCGGACCACGCCCTCATCCTGGGAAATCCAGGGAAAGTTTCCGGCTGGATGTGCCGTTGCGGCATCCGGCTTCGAGAACGGGAAAGCGGGCTCTGGGAGTGTCCCGGATGCGGGAAGGTGTACGAAAAAGATGGCGCGGGACTCATTGAACGTGATTCTAACGATTCCCCCGCATGAAAAACCTTCTCATTGTTTCCTTTTATTTTCCCCCTGTCATGTCGGCGGGATCCGTGAGAATCGGAAAATTCGCCAAGTACCTTCCGGAGTATGGTTGGGAGCCCATCGTTTTGACGGTGGAACCGAAGCCGAAGATGATCGTGGGAATTCCCGTGGAGATTGACGCCGCGAGGATTGTCCGCACACCGTACCGCGACCCGGCGGGAGTATTTTCAAAACCGCCGGCCGTTCACGGGGAAAGGGAACGCCGGCCCGGGAAAAAAGGCGGGAAAATATCCCTCAGGGAATGGATCAAGCGGTGTTCCCCCTTTACCATTCAACGGATGCCGGATCGGTTGCTGGGGTGGTATCCTTACGCGGTCAAGGCAGGAAGGAAGATCCTGGAATGGGACGGGATCGATGCCGTTTTCAGCTCCCACCCCTCTCCCGTGAACCACCTTGTCGCCGCGAAATTGAGCGGAGAGGCCGGGATTCCCTGGGTGGCCGACTACCGGGATCTCTGGACGGGCAGCACCTTGCGGCCCTATCCCGGCTGGCTGGAGGCGGTGGAAAGGCGTTACGAACGAAAGGTCTTGAAGCACGCCGGTGCCCTTACCACCGTTTCGGAAACCCTGAGAGACTATCTCGCGGATCTTCACGCGAAACCGGTCGAGGTTATCTACAACGGGTTCGACCCGGAAGATTTCAAAACGCGAGAGCGCGGGAAGGATTCGAACGTCCTGACCATGGTTTACAGCGGGACCCTCTACACCTCCAGGCAATCCCCCGTTCCGCTGTTTGAAGCCTTGAAACGGTTGCGGGAAAAGGGAATCATCTCGGAGAATAATTTCCGTGTTCGTTTTATCGGCGTGCAGGAACCCCCTTTTCATGACCTGGTGAGTGAGTACGGGCTCGACGGTCTCGTGACGTCCGAGCCCTTTCAACCGTATGAAGAAAACGTGGCCACCCTCAGAAACGCGGATATTCTCCTCTTTTTTTCGTGGAACGAGGGGGAGATGAAGGGGAATCCCACCAGCAAAATCTTCCAGTATGCCGGCGCGGGAAGGCCCATCCTGGTGGTCGGGAAGGGAAATCCCTTTGCCGTCAAGTTCGTGGAGACAACGCGCGCGGGGGAAACGGTTGAAAGCGCGGATGAAATC
>CAZKUZ010000215.1:0-2891 GCA_964556045.1 uncultured Thermodesulfobacteriota bacterium
TGACTCACCCACGAGGCACCGGCGAGGATCTTACGGAGTGTGACCTCGTCCACCCTCTCCATTTGCCGGGAGGTAAAAAAGGTCGTCACTTCGGGTAGAAGTCTCCTCAGGACTCCGCCGTAACGCAACGGGAAACACCCCGTCACCACCAGCCGCGCCTCCGGCGCCGCCCGATGCAGGGTTAGGATCGCGTCGATGGACTCCTGAACGGCGGATTCGATGAAAGAGCAGGTATTGACGAAAACGACGTCGGCCTCGGCCGGTTCCGTCACCGGTTCCCACCCCATTCCCATCAACCGTCCACTGAGCCACTCGGAATCGACGAGGTTCTTCGGGCACCCGAGGCTCAAGAGATAGAATCGGCCCGTTTTGGACATCAACCGGCGAGTCCTCCGAGATCCCTCGTCAGTTCAGGAAAGGGAGAGGGCATAAAGGAGCTGAAAAAGATGAGAAGCATGATGATTCCTATGATCCGCCGCTTCGAGTCGAGGGGCGTCACATCATCCAGGGGTGGCGGGTGCTTCAGCCCGAAAAAGAAGAGGAGCACCACCAGGACCACCCAGCCCGGGTTGAAAAGCAGGGAGTAGATGGCGAAAAGGAGGATTCCCATACGATAAATCTTCAGGCTTTTCGGTCCGAAAAGGGCATAGACGATGTGTCCGCCGTCCAACTGCCCGATGGGGAGCAGGTTCAGCGCCGTCACGAAAAGCCCCACCCAGCCGGCATAGGCCAGCGGATGCAGCACCACGTCATAGCCCTTCGGGAGGGGGCCGAGGGCCAGATATTCGAGCCCCTTGAAGAGGAGGCTGTCGTCCAGGATCAACCCCTGACCCTGCGCGGCAGCCAGGGGCACGATCGCCGACATCTTCAAGCCGAAATAGATGGCGGGAAAAGTCAGAACGAGCCCCGCGATGGGGCCGCCCGCCCCGATATCGAAGAGGGCCCGACGGTTTGGAATCCAGCCGCGCATCTTGATGATGGCTCCAAAGGTCCCGAAGGGGGAAAAGGGAAAGGGAATGAAAAAGGGCAGGGTCGCCTCCACCCCGTAGTACCGGCTCATCACGAAGTGTCCCATCTCGTGGCATAGGAGGATCGCCATCAGGGGGAAGGCGTACCAAAACCCCGCCACGAAATAGGTGGAAATCAGCGTCAGGAAGAACAGAGTGATGTGAAGGGTCAATCTTCGCCGGGTCATCGAACCATCAAGAACCGTTCAGCACACGGCAAAGCCACTGAAGGGCCGCCTCCGCCGTCTGGGATTTCACGGACCGTCGATCCCCATCGAACTGAAAACGTCGGGCCTCCGCGACTCCCTTGTCCGGATAAGATACCGCCATATAGACGGTCCCCACGGGCTTCTCCTTCGATCCCCCCGTCGGGCCGGCGATCCCCGTAATCCCGATCCCCAGATCGCTGTTCGCCAGTTTCCGAACCCCCGTCGCCATCTGAATGGCCACCTCGGCACTGACCGCCCCCTTTACCTGAAGCACTTCGTCATCCACGCCGAGAACCTTCACCTTCGCCTCATTGCTGTAGCTGACCACGCCAAGGAGAAAAACCTCCGATGCCCCCGGCATGTTGGTCACCCGATGCGCCACCAGTCCCCCGGAACACGACTCGGCCGTGGCGAGCGTCTTTCCCTTCTTCAAAAGCAAACGATAGAGCCTCTCCTCAACCATGCCACATCCTCAGGATCCCGTGGAGGATGATGCAGCCGTACACCCCCGCAAGGACATCGTCCATTACCACGCCGGTTCCCCCGGGGATCCAGTCCTCCACTTTGCGGATGGGGTACGGTTTCAGGATATCCAAGATTCTGAAAAGAATGAAGCCGGCGATCACGGTAAACCACGTCAGCGGCAGCGCCCAGACCGTCACCATATATCCCATCACCTCGTCGATAACGATATCGTTCGGATCCTTCATCCCGTAGATCTTCTCCGCCTCGTTGGCGATCCAGCAGGAAGCAAGGATCATGACCGCCAAAATCACCGTCGCGCTCGTCAGGCCGAGGAACGAGAGAAGATAGGCGAGGGGAATTCCCACCAGGGTCCCGAAGGTTCCGGGCACCACCGGCGCATACCCCGTGTAAAACCCGGTAGCCAGTAAAATAACCCCCTTTTCTTCAAACGACTTTCCCCATACCTTTTCCGAACGAACCGGACGAAACTTCATCTGCTATCCTCTCTTCCGACAATCGCACTTACTTATCATATTTCGATCCCATCACAAAAGGGGCGAGAAAACCCGGCATATGTCCTCCGAAAATGCCCTCCACCTGCCTTTGTTATCTAACTCCTCAAGCCGGATCTCCCGGGTCTCTTCCATGATACGCCGCACGACACGGGACACATCTTCCACGCTCTTCTCATCATAGAGGAAATTGGCAATCTCGAAATTGAGCTGAAAGCTCCTGATGTCCATGTTCGCCGAGCCCACGACGGCGATCTTGCGGTCGATCACAAAGAGCTTTGCGTGAAGCATGCCGGGCTGATAGAAATAGAAACGAACCCCGGAGCGGAGCAAATCGGAGATGTATGAACGGCCCGCTAAGTCCACCAAGGGGTGGTTCGACTTTTCCGGGATAATGACGTGGACACGACACCCCATACGCGCGGCGAGCACCAGGGAGGCGGAAAGGGCGTCGTCCGGCACAAAATACGGGGTCACGACCCAAATACTCTCCTCGGCGCGATTCAAGGCCGCCAAGACCCCCGTATACAGCGGCCGTTCAACGGCGTCCGGGCCATCCCCCACGACTTGTATCGTCTGCCGTCCCTCCCCCGGAGAAAAACTCACAGGACAAAAACCAGGCGCATCCACCTTCTCCGAGGTCGCAAACACCCAATCCTTCCAGAAAAAATCACGCACATGACCTACCGCCCCACCAG
>CAZKUZ010000216.1:0-2146 GCA_964556045.1 uncultured Thermodesulfobacteriota bacterium
CCTGACCCTCGCTCCGGAAACGTCCTTCGGGCGCCTGGCCGAAGAGGGAAGGCTTCAGTTGCCCGAGGAGCGGGATATCCTCGAAATGATGGACATCCTTGAGGAAAAATCGGCGCGGGCCGGCTTGTTCCAATACGAGACATCCAATTTTGCCAGGGAGGGATTCGCCTGCGCCCACAATCTGACTTACTGGCACCTGGAACCTTATGTAGGTATTGGCGTGGGAGCCGTTTCCTATTTCGTGCGGGATTCAGGGCCGTGGGGCGCGCATTGGGAAAATCCCGCAGACCTTCAGGCTTATGGGGAAATGGCGCGTGATGGTAGGTGGGCCTTTGCGGATCGGAAAGGGTTGAGCCGGAAAGAGGCCTTTATGGAAACCTTCCTGACCGGCTTGAGATTGACCCGGGGAATAGAGTTGTCGCGTTTGAAAGCCCGCTTTGGTGAAGAGGTGGTTGCGGGGATGATTCGGAAAATCGGTCCGTTGGTGGAAGACGGATGGCTTGAAATAGGGGAAGACACCCTAAGGACCACCCGACGGGGAGGACGGGTTCTTGACGCCCTTCTCCTTGAGATCGTTTTTGATCTGGATTGATGATTCCCGCCTGTAGAGGAGCACGGCGATGTTGTGTTGGGTAAGCGTCTCAGAGAAGACGTGGGTGCCGTCGCGTCGCGCCACGAAGTAGAGATACTTCGTTTTGGCCGGGTAGAGGGCGGCGAGGATGGCCGCCTTTCCTGGATTACAGATGGGGTCGGGGGGAAGGCCCTTGATCCGGTAGGTATTGTGCGGGGTGGGTCTCAGGAGGTCTTCCTTCTTTAGTTTTCCCGTGAAAAAGGGGAGGTCGTAGATGACAGTCGGGTCGCTTTGCAGGCGCATCCCCTTTTTTAAACGGTTGTGGAAGACGGAGGAGATAATGGGCATCTCGCTTTTGTAGAAGGCCTCCCTCTGAATAATGGAAGCGAGGGTGAGAACCTCGCGGTTTGTCATCCCGATTTCCTTCGCCCTCTTCCTCATTCGGGGTGTGTAAACCTTGCAGAAGTGTTTGAGTATCTTCTTGATAACCAGCGCCGGGGGATAATTCTTGGGGAAGAGGTAGGTATCGGGGAAGAGGGCCCCTTCGAGGTTGCGGAATTCTTCGTGGAGACAGTCGATCCGATGAGGCTTCATGGCGAGGGCGCGGAATTGATAGGCCGAGCAGATGCTCTTACTCTCCAGGATGTCCGCGAATCCCCTGACGGTGGTGCCCTCCGGGAAGGTCACGGGGTGGAGAATGACCTTTCCGTGGGAAAGGATGGACAAAAGTTCCAAGGGCCTTGTTTTCGGAGGGATGAGGTACTCCCCGCTCTGGAGCTTTGAAGTGAGTTTTTTGTATCTACCCAAAAGCAAAAAAAACCAGGGGTTGGAGACGAGGTTTTTTTCTTTGAGAATGCTCGTGATTTTTCTAAAGGACGCGGCGCGGGGAATCTCCACATAAACCGGACGAGAGGGAGATGAGGGGTTGTAAAGAAAAATGATGAAGTTAAAGCCGATAATGAAGATGGCGCCGAAGAGCAGTATGGCGAGGTTGAATGCGAGCTTTTTCAGGAATTTCATCGAATCGAAAATTTCCGGTGATCAAGATAGTTTTGAAGGATAATCACGGCGGAAACTTGATCGATGACCTTTTTTCGTTTCTTTCGCCTCACGTCACCTTTGATCAGGAGTTTTTCAGCGGAAACGCTGCTTAGACGCTCATCCCAGGTTTCCACCGGGATGTTGACGATTTCCCTTAAGCCCTTCACGAAAGCATCGACCTTGCCGGCGGAATCCCCGGACGACCCATCCATGTTCCTGGGATAACCGACGATGACGGCCTGAACGCCTTCCTTTTCGATGATCTCTGTGATTCGGTTCAGATCGTTCTTGATTCCCCTGCTGTCGAGAGTCCCGTATTTGCCGGCTATGATCCCCATTTCGTCACTGATGGCCAAGCCGAGACGTTTTGTTCCGAAATCGATTCCGAGATATCGCATTGTTTTTACAATAATCACCCGCGTGGGGGATGTCAAGGAACGGGAATCCCGGCATTTTTTTCCGGTTTCTGTTTGGATGGCTGAGCCGGGGGAGAGGGATGTCAAGGGGGTGGGCTGAAAATTTTGGCGATATACC
>CAZKUZ010000217.1:0-3894 GCA_964556045.1 uncultured Thermodesulfobacteriota bacterium
GAGAAAAAGGGGAACGAGTATCGTTTGAGAGAGGGATTTCGCCGGTTGTTCGGGGATCATCCTGAATTGCAAGACGACCTAATCCATCACGATCACCTCTACGATGTCTGGGGTCGGCTCGAGGAGGGGATTCGCGCGGGGACGAGTGTCTCCCCCACCGAGGAGGAGGCGGCACGGTATCCGGAGTCGTTGGCCGTGTTTCTGAGGGCCATGCGGGCCCACGCGACCTATCTGGCGCCCGAGATCCTGTCCGGGGTTCCCTGGACGGGGATTCGCGAGGTGCTCGACATCGGCGGCGGGGGCGGCGGCTACGCCCTGGCGCTTGCGAGGGGGAATCCCGATCTCAGGGTCACCGTCGCCGACCTTCCCGATGCCGTCGAGCTGACGAAAGACATGATCGCCGGTGAACCGGAGGCCCGGCGAATCCTCTTCCATCCCGGCAACGCCTATACCGATCCCCTCCCCGAGGGCCCCTTCGACCGGATTTTCATCTCCCATCTCGTTCATATCTATCCCGCGGACGAGAACCGGGCTCTCGTCGCCAAGGCGGCCCGCCGTCTCAGGCCGGGGGGAGATCTCCTCCTTCTCGACTATTTCCTGAACGACGCGGAAACCGGTCCCCGTGAGGCTGTTCTTTTCCGGCTATTGATGATGATCGGCACTCCGAAGGGGGACTGCTATCGCCTCTCCGAGGCGAAGGCCTGGCTGGCCCGTGCGGGTTTGACACCTACTGCGATTCGGGCCTTGCCCAGGGGGAACACCTTGATTGTGGCCCAGAGGGCAAAAGGGTAGCAACGGCCGTGAAGCTTGGGGCATCCCTGTTTTACCTCTTTCTCGGGGTCCTCGCCCTGGTGCTTGCCGGCGTTTTTCACGTCTCTCCGTGGCACACCGCTCCGCTTGTCCCGCAGATTCCCGGTGTGGGGGCCATCGTTCTCGGCCTCGGTCTGGGAATAGCCATCGTCATCCTCAGCCACATCCTCGACCGCTTCGGCCCCTTCGCGCGTCTCAACGCCTTTATCGCCCGGAGTCTCCCCCGCCTTGGATTTTTTGACATCGTGATTCTTTCCGTCTTTTCATCCTTCGGGGAAGAACTTCTCTTCCGCGGCGTTTTGTTGCAGCTCGTGGGGATTCACTTCAGTTCCCTGTTGTTTGGTTTTCTCCACTACGGCGGGAAACGCGCCTTCCTCTTGTGGGGAATTATGGGGTGGGTCATGGGGTACCTCCTGGGCGGAGTGTTTCTGGTAACGGGTTCCCTCCTGGCGCCGATCCTCGCCCACTTCACGGTCAACTACTTCAATTTGAACCATTTGATGAAGACTTACGCCTCGAGGGGGGATGAATAGGTCGGGGTTCGTGCCCCAAGGACCGGATGATTCCACCTCATCACCCTCACTTGACATTCCCATTTTGCTGAAATATGTTAGGAATAGCTTCAGAATAAAAAATCATGTAGGATTTACTGCAAAGGAGTGGAGATGAATACGTCACTTGAAAAGATTTTCAACCCGGCCTCCATTGCCATCGTCGGGGCCTCCGAAACCCCGGGAAAGGCGGCGGAGCGAAGGACACGGAGTTTGCTGGAGGGGGGATACCCCGGCAAGGTCTTTCTCATCAATCCAAAACGCGAGAAGCTTTTCGGTCGGAAGGCCTATCCCTCCCTGGAGGCCGTTCCCGAGCCGGTGGACCTGGTGATGATCGTGATCCCCGCGCCCTTCATCCCCGACGTGATCACCCAGTGCGTGGAAAAGCAGGCCAAGGGAGCCATTATCATCACGGCCGGGTTGGGAGAGACGGGAAAAGAGGGGAAGGAGATCGAGGCCCGTATCCTGGAAAATGCCGGGAAAGGGGACGTGCGCATCATCGGCCCCAACTGCAGCGGTATGTTCAGCCGGTCGGCCCGGATGAATCTGCTCGGCGTTCCCCCGATAGAACCGGGTCCCGTGGCCATCATCGCGCAGAGCGGGAATATCATCGACTCCCTCACCCACTACGCCAAGGTTCAGGGGATCGGGTTCAGCAAGATCATCAGCGCGGGAAACGCCATCGGCGTCAAGTTTCATGAATACATCGAGTACCTGGGAGACGACCCGGACACCAAGGTTATCTGCATGTACATGGAGGGGATAAAGGATGGCGACAAGCTGGTGGCGGCGGCCAGGAAAGTGACGCGTAAGAAACCGATCATCGCCTTGAAAGTGGGACGTTCGGGGGCCGGGGCCCGTGCCGCTGCCTCTCACACCGGATCCCTTGCCGCCGACGACAAGGTCGTCGAGGCCGCCTTCGAGCAGGCGGGGATTCTGCGGGTAACGAACGTCGATGTCATGTTCGATCTGGCCGAATGTTTCAGCAAGCTACCCCTTCCCAGGGGTCGGCGTGTGGCCATCATGTCGGAAGGCGGAGGGGACAACTCCGTGGCGGCGGACAACGCCGAGGCCCACGGTCTGGAGGTTCCTGTCCTTTCTGAGGAAACCCAGGAAAAGATCCGCCCCTTTCTCCTGAAGGGAATGCCGGCCCAGAACCCCATCGACTACGGCGGCACAGCGGAGGAGAATCCCCATATGATTACGGAGTGCTGCCGCGTCTGCATGGAGACCGACGAGGTGGATGCCGTCTATATCACGGGATTTTTCGGGGGATTCAAGGAGATTATCGCCCCCCACGTGGAGGCCCTCGAGATTCAGACGGCGAAGGACCTGACTGGTTTCGTGAAGACCTACCGGAAGCCCATCATTGTGCATACCAGCTTTGCCCACGAGCCGTTCGAATCCCTTCGGATTCTCAAGGATAACGGTATTCCGGTCTTTGCCTCTTCGGAACGTACGGCCTTTTGTCTGGGGGCCATGGCAAGGGCGGCGGAACGTATTCATGCCCCGGAGGAGGTTTCGCTCCGGGAGGCCCCGGAACCCAATGAAACCGCCTCCGGCATGTTGAGTTCCCTCAAAAATCGAGGGATCCAGACCCTGCTGGAAACCGAGGCGCGGGAGATTCTCGAGGCTTACGGGATCCCGGTGCCGGAAGCGGTCCTGGCGAAAAGCGCCGAGGAGGCCGTTCGGGCCGCCGATAAAATCGGCTATCCCGTCGCCTTGAAAATCGTTTCCCGAAAGATCGTGCACAAATCCGACGTGGGCGGGGTGAGAGTTAACCTTGCCGGACCCGAGGAGGTTACCGCCGCGTTCGACCAGATCCTGAAAAACGCGCAGAAAGTCGCCGACCGTGAGGAGATCGAAGGCGTTCTCGTGGCTCCCATGGCCAGGGAAGGTCAGGAGTGCATCATCGGCTTGACGCGGAATCCCCAGTTCGGACCGGTGGTCATGTTCGGCCTGGGGGGAATCTTCGTGGAGGTCTTGAAGGACGTGGCCTTCCGTGTGGCTCCCCTGACCCCGGCGGACGCGGAGGAGATGATCCGCCAAATCCAGGGATACCCCCTCCTTCGGGGCGTCCGCGGACAGGCCCCCAAGGATACGGAGGCCATCAAGGAAATCCTCCTGGGGGTTTCCCGGTTGTCTGTCGAGAATCCCGAGATCATGGAGATGGACCTGAACCCCGTCATCGTCCATGAAAGAGGCGCCTCCATCGTGGACGCGAGGATGATTATAGGTTAGGGGGTTAGGTTGAAGTCTGAAGTCTGAAGTCCGAAGATGTCGATGAGGAGGAGAAAAAAAAACTTAACACTTATCAACTTAATAAAAATTAAAAGAGGCCAAACAAGCGAACCAAACGAACGGAACAAACGAGACAAACGAGACAAACCAGACAAACCATATTCAAGGAGCCGACCAATGAACTACGAATGCATCATCTACGAAAAAACGGATGGGGTGGCCATCATCAAGCTCAACCGCCCGCAGGTCTTGAACGCCATGAACAAAAAGCTCTGGCTCGATCTGGAGGACG
>CAZKUZ010000218.1:0-9467 GCA_964556045.1 uncultured Thermodesulfobacteriota bacterium
GCCTTTCACCCTCAGGACGATCAGCGTGGTATAGTCTCCCGTATCCTCCACCTTAGACTCTTTTATCTTGATCCGCCGCTGTTGGGCCATAACTTTTGCGTTCACGAAGTTGACATCATCTCCCATCACGGGGGCGAGAAGCCCCTTCAAGGTGGCAAGCACGATGGGTTCCGTATCTCGCTCAAACATTTCCCCATGGAACTCAATATCCACCGCCTCAATTCGAGAAGAACAGGCTTGAGCGAGAAACCCTCCGAGGCTTTCGGCAAGGTCGAGGTAGGGACCGATACGCTCCATAACCTCGGGGCTCACGGCGGGGACATTAACCGCGTTCTGGATGGTTTGATGCAACAGATAAGCAATCACCTGATCGGCGATGGCCGAGGCCACGTTGCGCTGCGCCTCCCCCGTGGAGGCCCCCAAGTGGGGCGTCACGATGACCTGATCCAATTCGAACAGGGGATTGTCCTTGGCGGGCTCCTCCTCGAAGACGTCCAGGGCCGCCCCGGCTACCTTGCCCGAGACGATGGCGTCGTAGAGATCCCGCTCGTTGATGATCCCGCCCCGGGCGCAGTTGATGATCATCACCCCGTCCTTCATCTTCTTGAAGGCCTCTTTATCGATCAGGTTGCGGGTCTCTTTGATCAGGGGGGTATGCACCGTGATGAAGTCCGCGCGGGCGAAGAGGTCGTCCAGATCCTTCACCAGCTCGATTCCCATCTCTCTCGCCCTCTCCTCCGAGATATAAGGATCGTAGGCGATTACGCGCATCTTCAATCCCTGGGCCCGATCTGCCACGATCCCCCCGATGTTTCCGATTCCAATGACACCCAGGATCTTGTGATAGACCTGCACCCCCATGAAGCGGTTCTTTTCCCACTTGCCCGCTTTGAGGGAGGCCGTGGCCTGGGGGATCTTCCTCGCCATGGCAAGCATCATGGAAATGGTGTGTTCCGCGGCGGCGATATTGTTCCCCTGAGGGGTATTCATGACCACGATCCCGCGTCGCGTAGCCTCCGCCACATCCACATTATCCAGACCGATTCCCGCGCGGCCGATGACCTTGAGATTCTTCGCGGCCTCCAGGATATCCTTCGTCAGGTGCGTGGAGCTTCGGATGATGATTCCGTCATAATCCCCGATGATTTCCTTCAACTCTTCCGGCGACAATCCCGTCCGGACATCCACCAAGATCCCGTCCGCGTGGGTTAATTTATCTAAGCCCGTTTCCGCCAGTTTATCACTTACCAGTACTTTCATCGTTCCCTCCTACGCGAGTTTCTCAGACAAGATCTTCAAACCGCTTCCCAGTTCGACGGGATATCCCAACTCGTGAAGGGACATCTCCAAGGCACCGATGACCTGAAACATATCCATGGGATCGAAATATCCCAGGTGGGCGATACGGATGATCTTCCCCTTGATCTGGTCCTGTCCACCGGCCACCACCATGCCATACCGTTCCAGAAAGGTCTTCTTCAGGTCAATTCCATCGATCCCCTCCGGCACCTGAACCGCCGTCAGGGCGTCGCTGGGAGAAGCCTTGGCGAACAACTGGAGTCCCATCGCCTTCACGGCCTCCCGCGTGGCTTCGGCCAGGCGGTGGTGCCTCGTGAAGACATTCTCCAGCCCCTCCTCCATCAGCATGGAAAGAACCTCGTGCAGCCCGATGATGAGGGAAATGGCCGGGGTATAAGGGGTCTGATTTTTCTGGGCAGAGGCAAGGTGTTTCTTCAGGTCAAAGTAGTATTTCGGTATATCCGATTGTTCCGCCATCCGCCACGCCTTCTCGCTGAGAGAGATAAAGGCCAGGCCGGGCGGCAACATCAGGGCCTTCTGGGACCCCGTCACCACCACGTCGATCCCCCAGGCGTCCATCGGCATCTCGAAAACGCCCACGGCCGTGATTCCGTCCACCACGAGGACCACATCCTCCCGGGGAGCGGTAACCTCCGCGATTTCCCGAATGGGGTGCATGACACCCGTGGAGGTTTCAGAGGCCTGGATTAAAACACCCTTAACGCCGGGATTTTCATCCAGAAGCTGCTTTATCCTCTCCGGATCAGCCGGCTCACCCCAAGGGAAATCGGCGTAAACGGGGGAAAGGCCAAAGGCCTCGGCAAGCTCTCCCCAGCGTTGACCAAACTTTCCGGCTCGGACCACGAGAACCTGGTCCCCCTTCGAAAAGAGGTTGCTCACCGCGCCTTCCATGGCCCCCGTCCCCGAGGCCGTCAGGATCAAAACTTCCTGCTTCGTCTGGAAGAGATATTTCAGTCCTTCTCTAACTTCCCCAAATAAATCGGAAAACACCTTTTCCCGGTGATGGATGATCGGGGCCGCCATGCGGAGCAACACGTTCTCCGGAACCGGCGTGGGCCCTGGGGCGAACAGATACGATTTCATAAATCCTCCTTTCTAAATCCTTTTGAGGCGGGAGTAAATCCTTTGGAATTATCGGTAAAAACACTTATCACAGCGGGCGATTATAAAATACCTTTTACAAAGTGTCAATCCATTTTCAAAGGGCGTCGAGCCGTGGACCCATAACGGAAAACGGCTCCCCAATGCTACGAATGCGCCTTTAATGGACGGGTCACGATGATCAACACAATAATCGTCGCGACAACGAGCAAGGAAACGATGGCCATCATGATGAAGACCGCCTGGATCGACCACGCCGCCTTGATCCACCCCACGAGCTGGACGGCCAGGGCCCCCACCCCGAACTTCAGGACGAACTTGACGCCGTATCCCGAGTGGCGAAGCCGATCCGGGGTATACCGGGCCACCAACGTGTTCTCGATAGGCTGAAGCCCCGTGAGAAAGAAGGCATAGAATATGGAAACGGCCACGAGAGGGATATCCGTGAAGTAGGCCATCCCCAAGGCGCCGAAAAAGGCAAGGCCGTTGAAGGCGATGTAGCCCCACCTCAGATCCGCGTGATCCGCCATGTATCCCCCCAAGTAAAGCCCGAAGATACCGATAACGAAAACCAGAGACGTGAGAATGGAGGCCGAGACGTTATAGGACTTCAGGAAGCTCACCGCCCCGGCCAATGCCTTCAGCAGTTCCGGGTTTCGAAGCTCAAACAAGGAAGGAAGGGTAACGGTCAAGCCCCGGAAGGTAATCCCTCCCAGGATCATGGCGACGCAGAGGATGATAAAGGCCTTGAGAAGCCCGTCCTTCCCGGACTTCTTCTCCTCCACCTTTTTCTCCGGCTCCTTTATCTCAAGAAAGTAGATAAGGGCGCATCCCAAGAGATTGAACACACCTAAGAAGAGGTAGGCCGCCTTCGGCCCCCATTTCCAGTTGATGAATCCCGTGATCAGCGGCGCGAAGGCGAAGCCCAGGTTCCCCGCCATCCCGTTGATTCCCATGCCCTTGCCGATCTGGCGGATCCCCCGGGAGATCAATCCGATCCCCGCGGGATGGTAAATCCCGGAGAAAATGCCGATCCCCGCCATGAACAGTCCGAGTCCGAGGGACGTTCCCATGAAAAACGCGGCCAGCAACGCGCACATCCCGGACCCGAGGAAAAAGGTCATGAGGAGCCTCTTCGCCCCAAATTTGTCCGTGGCCAGTCCCCACGGGAGGGCGGAGATGCCGTAGAAAAGATACATCAGGAAAGAGAGGCGAATGACCCGGCTGAAATCGAGATGATAATAGGTGGTCAGGGGAAGCACCAGGGCGGGAAAGACCATCATATTGAAATGGCTCATAAAGTGGCCGAAACTGGCCACCACGAGGATACGCCGTTCGTCCGTGTTCATGGCCTCTTTGTATAGACTTTTTTTAGAAAAGTAAAGGGGCAAACGAAGTTACGAGCCTTCCCTTGACCCTGCGCCTCTTACCTTTTGCCTTTTGCCTTTCACAGACACCGATAGTCCCGCGGTTTGAAGTAGGTTTCGAGAAGCTCCGGCTTTTCCTCTATTTCGTCGAGGATCTCACGCATGGCCGACACCATCGCCGGCTTGTCTCCGGGGAGTTTTCCGTTCAGGTCCACCAGGTTGGAGATATGGTCGGACAAAAACTCGCTGTGCACATCCAGGTTTTCCACCAGCGTAAGGGTTTCTTCCAGCAAAGTCTTGGGAGAGGCGGGCGTGAAGATTCCCTCGTTGATCTGGTCGAAGATGGGGGTCCCGGGATAAGGAACCAGCGTCCGAACCCGGATGAAGTGGGGATCGATGGCGTTTAACACCTCGGCGGTATGGAGGGCGTGATCCTGGGAATGGTCTTCCCCGCCGATCCCCAGCAGGACATAGAGAGATAATTCAAATCCCGCCTCCAGGGCCTTCTTCCCGCCCTCGATCATCTGCTCGGGCGTCGCGC
This sequence comes from uncultured Thermodesulfobacteriota bacterium, assembly GCA_964556045.1. Lineage (GTDB taxonomy): Bacteria > Desulfobacterota > S145-22 > S145-22 > S145-22 > JAOZMY01. Next base: position 4,330 of record CAZKUZ010000218.1, read on the forward strand.
CCTTTTTAATGAACGCCAGGAGGTCCCTGTCCCCCGTTTCCAGTCCCACGTGGAGACGCGTCAACCCGGCCTCCCGGATGGCCTTCAGGTCCTCCAATGTCCTGCGCCGGACCGTCTTGGCCCGGGCGTAGGTCGTGACCCGTTCCAGGGTCGGGAATTTCTCGTACAGGTAGCGCAGAACTTCGATGAAGTCCTTCGGCTTCATCACAAGGCTGTTGGAGTCTCCGATGAAGACCCGTTTCACGTTCGGCCCGTAAAAGGCGCAGGCCACGTCGATATCCTTCTTGATACTCTCCACCGGCTTGATTTCAAACCGTTCCTCTTTATACATGCCGCAGAAGGTGCACTTGTTCCACGGGCATCCGCGCGTGGCACGGATCAGTACACTGTAGGCCTCACTCGGCGGCCGATAGGGGGGCATGTCGTAGGGCAACATCATCACACCTCACATCTTTTTATAAAAAATTTAAGCACTTTCGGGACAGGGTCAAACGCCCCAAGGTTACAGCCCAAGATCGTCGGCAATTCCCCGCATGGCCTCGAGGCTGATCCGGGCGAATTCGGGAAGCGGGATGTCGATCTTCTCGCAGAGGCGTATAAGCTCCCGGTTGACGCTCCGGGCGAATCCCTTCTCCTTCATCCGCTTCGTGATGGACTTCGGCTTGACGCTCGCCAGTTTCTTGTCGGGATAAACCAGGGTCGTGGCGGTTATCAGCCCCGTGATACACTCCGAACAGGTAATGGCGAAGTCGAAGCGGGTCTTCCGCTCGATCCCAAGGGCCTCCGCGTTGTGGGCCAGGATGGCGTCGATCATGTCTTGCGGAAAGCCCTTCTCCTTCAGGATCTCCGCCGTCTTCCTCGCGTGTTGTTCGGGCGTCTCGTAGGTCTCCTCGTAATCGAGGTCGTGAAGCAGCCCCGCGATACCCCACTTGTCGGGATCCTCCCCGAAACGCTCCGCCAGGCTCCGCATGATGGCCTCCGTGGCCAGGCAGTGCTTGACGAGATTCTCCTGATGGACATACGACTTGAGAAGCTCCAACGCCTCTTCCCGGTTCATCGGCAATGCCTGTTTTTCATCCGCCATGATTTTCTCCTTTACATATTATCTGAAAGTTCCATCGACTCGTCCGAGTTCCTCAGGATGAGCCGTTTGATCTGTTCCTGGGTATAGTCCGCGGCCACGTCCGCCTCCCCGATCAGGTCCGCCCGGATCTTGATGGTCAGGTTCGCCAGGCTTTCCGACAGCCTCCTCGGGTCTTCTCCGCTGATGCTCCGGTCCCGGGCCGCCGCGTTGAGGGCCTCGAGAAAGTTGTGGTATTCCTCCAGAACGGGAGGAGAAGAGGAAATCGCCAGGCGATGCGTGATAAACTGGAACCGCACGATGTCTTCCTCGGTTATATTCTCGGAGAGGACTATGTCCTCTATCTGGTCGATGAGATCCTCGTAGTTCTTTCTCTTCAGGTCAAGGAATCGGATATTCTGCTCTTTCTGGACCTCTACCGCCGTCTGCTTGTTGAGCAGCAGGGCGGTGATCAAGACCGTCACGACGGTTCCCAGCACGACCAGCACAATCTCCTGGGTGAACGGAAACCTGTCCGCCACGTGGTAGGAATACCGCAAGAAGGCGTAGCCGCCCACGAACGTGACGCCCGTCAAACACATCAACAGGATATTTTTTGCGTTTCTCATCAAAGGCCTTCTCCTCCGATTATAATTTTGCTTCCTCGAGACACTCGCGTCCCTTCTCCTGCCCCGCGAAAGTATAGCCATTCACGAGGGCTTTTACAAGAACGCGGGATCTCCGCCTTCACCGCGTCCGGCAACGACGCAATCTCCTTCGGGCGTATTTCTTGACACCCTCGCGAAAAACAAGTAGAAACATGGCGGAGGGTTATCCATGGTGAACAAACTGGGAGTCATCGTCGGAACGAGTTTCCACTTCAGTGAATTGCTCAAGAACCGGCCCGTTGAATCGGTTTCCACCCCCTTCGGCGCCGCGGATATCGCCCGGCTCGACCAGGCGATCGTGGCCTTTCGCCATGGGAAGGACGGCGACATTCCCGCCCACCGCGTCCGTCACGCCGCCAACCTTGCCGCCTTGAAAAACGAAGGGGTGCGGTGTGTCATCGGCTTCCAGTCGGTCGGAAGCCTGAAGGAATCCATCCCGCCGGGAAGCCTCCTCGTTCCCCACGACTACATCAGCCTCGTGGCCGTTCCCACCATCTTCACCAGCAACCACGATCCCCATATCGTGCCCGGCTTCGACGACCCTCTACGCCGGTCCCTCATCGACCTTTTAAGGACCCATGACATCGCCTTCTTCGAGCAGGGCGCTTACTGGCAGACCCAGGGCCCCCGGTTCGAGACCCGGGCGGAGATCCGGCTCCTCGCCCGGTTCGCCGACTGCGTGGGAATGACGGCGGCCTCGGAGGCCACCATTGCCCAGGAAACGAGCCTGCCTTACTGCTGCATCTGCAGCATCGACAACTACGCCCACGGGATCGGGAATCCCCCGCTGACGGAAGAGCGATTCCACCAGGTCGTCAAGGAAAACACGGAAAAAATGGAAACCATCCTCCAACTCGTCTTGGAAAACGGGAGTGCCCTCGCATGTCCATCCTGATCAAGAATGTCCTCGTCAACGGAGAAACCGCGGACATCCGCATCCGGGACACGCGGATCGACGCCATCGCCACCTCCCTCAAACAGGAAGAGGGAGATGACGTTATCAACGGGACAAACCGGGCCGCCGTTTACGGGTTCGTGAATGGCCATACCCACGCGGCCATGACCCTGTTCCGGGGCTTCGCCGACGACATGAGGCTGAAGCCCTGGCTGGAGAAGAAGATCTGGCCCGCCGAGGCGAAGCTGACCGAGGAGGACGTCTACGTGGGCACCCGCCTGGCCTGCCTGGAGATGATCCGGACGGGAACCACCCTGTTCAACGACATGTACTGGCATCTGCCCGGGGCCTTCCGGGCCGTCGATTCCATGGGCCTCCGCGGGGTCCTCTCCGCCGTTTTCATCGACCTGTTCGACGAGAAGAAACGCGAGGAGCAGATCGAGGAAAATATGAGGTTCCTGGACGAGTTCGGCGGCAGGAATCCCCTCATCCAGATCGCCCTGGGGCCCCACGCCATCTACACGGTCTCGCGGGAGGCCCTGGAATGGATCGCCGCCTACTCGGCGGAAAAGAACCTGCTCGTCCACATCCACCTCTCCGAGGTGCAGCGGGAGGTGGATAGTTGCCTGGACACCCACGGTGTCCGGCCGGCCGAATATCTCGACGAGATCGGCCTCCTGTCCGAACGCCTCTTCTGCGCCCACTGCAACCAGTTGAACGAACATGAAATGCTGCTCCTCACGGGGGCCGGGGTTCACCACGTGCATACCCCCGTCTCCAACCTGAAACTCGCCGCGGAGAAGATCTTTCCCTACGAAAGCCTGAAATATCACAACGCCTCCATCATCTTCGGGACGGACGGCTGCTCCTCCAACAACAACCTGGACATGCTGGAGACGGCCAAGTTCGCCTCCCTCTTCCAGAAGTGGCAGTCGAGCGACCCCACTCTCCTCCCCGCGGGGGAGGCCCTCCGGATCCTGACGGAGGAGGGATACCGGGCGTTTCGAGTCGGCAACGGCAGGATCGCGCCGGGAGAACCGGCGGACATCGTCCTCATCGACCTGAACGATCCCCAGAATGTGCCCCTCTACCACCTCGACTCGAACCTCATCTACGCCATCAACGGCGCGGCGGTCTCCACCACCATCTGTAACGGAAAGATTCTGATGAACGAAGGGTTCATCCCGGAAGAGGAAACGATCATCGCGGAGGCCCGCGAGGTGGCCAAAAAATTTACCGAGATGCTATGAGATCATGAACGACGGATCGATCAGCGGAAAGGTTCCCCGATGGTTCTCCCTGGACCAGGTGGTTCTCTTTTTCAAGCTGTTCAAGGACCCGCAGGTCTCCTGGCTTTTGAAACTCATCCCCATCTTCGCGTTCATCTACCTCATCTCCCCCTATGACCTGATCCCCGATTTCCTCTTCCCAGGGATCGGGGAGATCGACGACCTGGTGATCCTCCTCTTCGCCGTCTCCCTCTTCAACCGCCTGGCTCCGGCGGACCGCATCAAGGCCCACCTGAAAGAAATGGCGGAAGGGAGGCGCGGGGCATGACGACACGCACCCTCGTCCTGGGCACGGCCGGCCACATCGACCACGGCAAGACCGCCCTCGTCAAGGCCATGACGGGGGTCGACACGGACCGCCTCAAGGAAGAGAAGGAACGGGGAATCACCACCGAACTGGGGTTCACCCACCTAACCCTGCCTTCGGGGACGGAGATCGGTATCGTCGACGTTCCCGGGCACGAAAAGTTCGTCCGCCACATGGTGGCCGGGGCGAGCGGGCTCGACTGCGTCCTCCTGGTGGTGGCCGCCGACGAAGGGGTCATGCCCCAGACGGTGGAACACGTCCAGATCTGCCGGCTCCTCGGCGTCAAGAAGGGGCTCATCGCCATCACCAAGCGGGACTTGGTGGACGAAGAGATGATCGAGCTGGTCCGGGAGGATATCGGGGACCTCGTCAAGGGAACGTTCCTGGAGGACGCCCCCATGTATCCCGTCTCCTCTGTGACGGGGGAAGGGATCCCGGAACTCATCGCAGCCATCGAGGCCGTCACCCGGGACATCAGCTCCCGGGAAACCGACCAGATCTTCCGGCTCCCCATCGACCGGGTCTTCACCATGAAGGGCTTCGGCACGGTCATCACGGGAACCCTCATCTCCGGCAAGCTGAAGGTGGGAGACGAGATCGAGATTCTCCCGTCCCGGAAACGCTGCAAGGTGCGGGGTATCCAGGTCCACAACCAGCCGGCGGAGGCCTCCGTCGCCGGGCAGCGCACGGCGGTCAACCTCCAGGGCGTGGAGAAGCGCGAGGTCCAGCGGGGGGAGGTTCTGATACATCCGGGCACCCTGACCCCCACCCGGCGTCTCGACGGGTACCTCACCATGCTGCCCACCGCCGAACACCCCGTCACCCACGCCTCCATTCATCGGTTCCACGTGGGGACCTCGTTGCACCTGGCCAAGATCTATCTTCTTGACAAGGAGAGCCTGGGGCCCTCGGACGAGGG
>CAZKUZ010000219.1:0-1585 GCA_964556045.1 uncultured Thermodesulfobacteriota bacterium
CACCGACCTCCTTGAGAAGTCTCAGATATAAATCGGCCGTCTCCATGATTTCGGAATGGCGCATTCCCCGCCCCCTGAACGAAAGAAGCGCCGCCGCAAGCAGGGAGGAAGGCGTCACGGCCATGGCCTTTTGAATCGCGAGAACGATATCATCCGCCGCTTTCTGGTATAGATTCTGGCGCTGCTCGACGGATTCCGGCAGGCTTTCGATCTGCCTGCTTTGCAGGTATCTCCTTAAGGAAACGGGCTTTCCAAAGCGCACATAGACGGTGCCGTACCGTTTCCGGAAGATTTTACGTATCCGTAACAGATCCCTCGTCCGCTCCTTGCGTTTCTCATCCCCTTTCAGCTCGCGGATATAGCCTTCCTCTTCCACGATCCTCTCGTAGGAAACCGCCGTGGGAACCACATAGATATCCGTCGCGGCCTTCTCAAACAAGGCCCGAAAGATCATGGAAAGCATCCCCTTCTTGGGAAGGATCAATTTCCCCGTCCGGCTCCGTCCCCCTTCAATGAAAAACTCAAGGGGAACTCCCTCTCGAATCAACTCCCTCAGATACGAATAAAACACCTCGGCGTACAGGGGATTATCCCTGAAACTCCGCCGTATGAAAAAGGCACTGGAACGCCTGAAGATAGGTCCCACCGGCCAGAACGAGAGGTTGATCCCTGCCGCGATCAAGGGCAGCGGCAGGTTCATTTCGTACAGGACATAGGAGAGGAGAAAATAGTCGATATGGCTCTTGTGGGAAGGCACATAGATGACGGGATAGTTCCTGGCGATCCTGCGCAATCTCTGCTCGGCTTCCTCGTTGATATCCACGCCGTCGTACAGGCTCTGCCAAACCCACCGTAAAATCTTCTCCCACTGTTTCACATAGGAAGGCCGCAAATCCGCGGCGATCTCGTTCGCGTAGTTCCGCGCCTTACGTGCCAGTTCCTCTACGGGTTTCCGGGATTTCTCCGACATCTCCTCCAAGAACCGCCAACGTTCCGGGTCCTCCAGGAGCTGGGTAACCATCCGCTCCCTCGAGGGGAGTGAAGGACCGGAGATCCCCCGCAATTTTTTGTCAAGTATCGTTACGGCCGCGCGATGGATCTCCCGAGCCAGAACCGTATCGGAAAGCTCGGGGTGTTGCTTCAAAAAACGACGGGCATCGATAGGAGTTCCGAACCTGACCTGAATCCGCTTTCTCATGAAGAGGCTCTTCACACGCAAGGTCCATTTCGGCATGGACACCTTGCCCCAGAAAGCGGTGTAGAGAGACTTCTTCTCGGTCGGTGGAAAAACGTCATAAATAATCAGGTGGGGAACCAGGTAGATCGGCAGATCGCACCCACGCTGATAACGAACGATGGATTCAAGGGGGGTCGCGCGAAGACTCAGACATCGCCGCAGGTAGGCTCCCGTGGGGTGGATGTGGAGGGTAAACGGAACCCGGCCCAGCTTGGCGATTTCCCCTTCCTGGCCCGCCGCAAAGGGATCAAAGAGGCATATTTTTTTGAAAACCCAGACGAGGGAGGCCCTCAAAAAAACGAAAATCCCCCGGATGGAAACCCATGGAAACATGGAAACCCCTATGGG
>CAZKUZ010000220.1:0-1624 GCA_964556045.1 uncultured Thermodesulfobacteriota bacterium
GTCTCTCCGCGAAACCCGCAACGAAGACAGATCAAGTGACGATTCGTCCCGTGGAACTCGATCACGCGCCGACTCCCCGCGGCCTGGTGAAGCCCGTCCACGTTCTGCGTGATCACGCTGGAGAGATACCCCATCTCCTCCAGCTCGGCCAACGCCCGATGGCCGGGATTCGGCTCGGCCTCTTTGATAACGGCGATAATTTCCCTCAACATGTTCCAGATCTTGACCGGATCCCTCCGAAACCCGTCGATATGGGCGTACTCCTCGGGGTCGTATCGAGACCACAACCCCCCCGCGCTCCGGAAATCGGGGATGCCGCTCTCCACGGAAATCCCCGCCCCCGTCAGGGCAATCGTCTTTTTCGAGGCGAAGATATCCTTCGCCAATCTTTTCAGGATGTCTTCCGCCATCTTCCTTCTCTCACCTCTCTTCCGGTCGGAACGATACCAAAGCCGTCCGCAAACGCAATCGCACGTTTTACCGCCTCCCTCATGGCCTCGTCCGCCATGGCCCCGATGATGTTCAAATCGACCTCGATCTCACCCGTCGACAGGGCGAAAACCACGTCCCCGTCATAGGTTGAATGGATGGGCCGAATGACCCTCACCAGCCCGTTTTGAGCCATTTGGGCCAGCTTCCCCGCCTGGGGTCTCGTCAGCTTAACGTTGGTGGCCACCACACCCAGCGTCGTGTTGAAAAGGGATTCCCCCTTCGGGATCCTGCCCGACTCGATGCGCGCGAAGGTATCCACGAACCGCGACTCGTTCTCGGGGTCTCGCGAGCCCGCGAGGATTTCGCCCGTCACCTCGTCAACCACGTCTCCAAAGGCGTTCACCACCACGAGGCCCCCCACTAAAACATCCCCGATGGCGAGGCACGATGTTCCCAGTCCCCCCTTGGTGGCACGGGCCAGGCCGTACAATTTCCCTACCGTCGCCCCCGTTCCGGCACCCACGCTCCCCTCGTTCACGGTCTTCGAGGCGTTGAGGCAGGCCTCGTATCCCATCCTGCCATCCGGCCGGATTCCCTTCTCGGCAAAGGCAAGATCGAAGATGACCGCCGTCGGGACGATGGGCACCCGGGTAACCTTGACGTCAAACCCCCGGCCATGCTCCTCGAGATAACGCATGGCTCCCCCCGCCGCATCCAAACCGAAGGCGCTTCCTCCCGAAAGCATCACCGCCTGAACGCGGTCAACCAGATGGAGGGAACGCAAGGCATCCACCTGACGGGTCCCCGCGGCCGTTCCCCGGATATCGATTCCGCCTACGGCGTCTACTTCACACAAAACAACCGTGCACCCCGTTCTAGCCTTTCGGTCAGTCGCGTGTCCTACAAGGATGCCAGGAATATCCGTAATGGCACCGGCAAGGATTTCTTTTCCCGCCAGTTGAGGTTCCTCATTGCTCATCGAAAAAACTGTAATGATTTATCGGAGGGTTGTCAAGTTGCCTTTCTTGACTTACATTATAAACGCATGTAAAAAATAAAGGTAATCTTGCGATGAATTTCAAGGAGGTCCAATCATGGAAGTCTTAGCGCACTCAGAGGTTCGCGCGCGCGAACTCGTCAACGCCTTTATGGTGAAAGTTTACAACTGGATGGCCGCGGGGCTGGCCATCAC
>CAZKUZ010000221.1:0-6605 GCA_964556045.1 uncultured Thermodesulfobacteriota bacterium
CGTCCCGCGCCCGCCATCGCCCTGGCCCTCTGCCTCATCGCCTTGGGCCTGAGCTTGTTCCTTCCCTTCGGCCCCAGGAAAAACCGGGAACCGGGAATCGTTATCGAACAGATCGAATCGTCCGGCACGGTCATGATCTTCCAGCCGGAACAAAAGGACACAACCCTTATTTGGATCGTTCCCCAGGATGAAAAAAAGGAGGCAACGTGAGATGAAATTTTCTTCCTTGTCGAAACACGCGGTACTTTTCCTTTTCTGCCTTGTTACGATGAACCTTCTCATCCCCCAACCGGGGAAGGCGGCATCCGTTGAGTTAGAATGGCGCATCATCGCCGCGAGCCACCAAAAGGGCAGCGTCGATCCGAGGCTCAAGGACATTTATCGCAACTTGGGGGCGATTTTCAATTACAACTCATACAAACTGGTCAACATGAACCGGGTTCGCCTCAGCCCAAACCAATCGGTCTCCATCCCCCTGTCAAACATAAAAACCTGTATCATCAAGCTCACCCAAGCCTCCCCAAAGTGGGCTCACATCCAAATTCAGATCAAAAAAAGGGGACGAACGATCTTTGGAACGAACGCCCGCCTCATGAACGGCCGAATGCTCCTCTTGGGCGGCCCATCGAGTAAAGGCAAGGCCTTGATCTTCTCTCTCAGGAGTTTCTGGTAACGGAGTGTCAGAGGGAAAAATGCTCTAATTGCGAGAGGACATCTTCACGAATCTTACTGGGATGGGGCACCGGGGCTTCTATCCTTCCGCGAACGATAACCGGGCGCAGGAGCGGCTCCAACGTGCCCCCGCATTCACATGTGGCCTCACCAATTTCACGACCTTGGAACACGACCTGATCCTTGTAGCACTTCGAGCATCGATAGACCTGCTTGCTCCCCGACATCTTCCCCTTTTTCGCGAAGGGCTTCCCCTCGATCTCGATAATATCCATGGAAAAATCGACCACGGGGGCGTTGCTGATGGCGGTGCCTACCCCGTAGGCGTCCACGTAGGGATTGAGCTGCTGGATCTTGTACTCGTCCATCCCCCCGCTCACGAAGATCTTTACGTGGGAAAACCCCCGGATATCCAGTTCCCACCGGATCTCTTCGATCATGCGGGGGAAATTTCCCCGCCGTGAGGAGGGGGTATCCAGGCGGATGGCGTACAACTTCTCCCTCAAGGCCTCCGCGAGCTGGATGGCCTCGAATTTCTCGTCGTTGAAGGTGTCGATGAGGACGACGCGTCCCACATTAGGATCCACGATCTCGTCGAAGGCCTGGGCCGCCTTGACCGTATCTCCGAAAAGAAGGATCAGGGCGTGGGGCATGGTCCCCGTGGGCACGATTCCCAGCATCTCCGCCCCCTTGACGGCGGAAATCCCGTCACAGCCCCCGATATACGCGCTTCGGTCCACCATGGGAGTCAGGGCCGGATGCACCCTTCTCGCCCCAAAGCTCAACACGGAACGCCCCTCCGCGGCCTTTTTGCACCTTGCCGCCTTCGTCGCCACGCCCGAGGACTGGCACATCAACCCCAGAATGGCCGTTTCGAGGAGGCAGAAGTCCTGGTAGTTTCCCTCGATCTCCATGACCGGTTCATAGGAGCGAAACACCGTTCCCTCGGGAACGGCCCGAACCGTCAAGGGAAGGCCTTCTATAAGCGACAGAACCTCCTCCAGGCCGGAAAAGACCGCCCAGGGCCAGTCGTCGTGGAACCCCTTTGCGATGAACTCGGCCTTGACGTGCCGGTCCAAGCCCTTCTTCTCGATGATTTCGTGGGTTCTTACGAAATAGATATCCGTCGTCTTTCCGTCACGGATTTCCCGCGGCGTGGCGATATGAAACCGAGGTGTTCCCTCTTCACTGTCTGACTTCATTTGCATTCCCTGATCCCCATTTTTCTAAGGACTACCATCATGGGGCAAAAATTGGTAAAGGCCGACTGGAGCAGATTCAATCCCACGAATCCCGTGAAATAGAACCAGTAATGGCTATGCGCAAATCCAAGGATAACCGATCCCAAAACAGCGATTCCTCCTATTAACCTCAACCAACGTTCAATGTGCATCGTTTTACCCCCTCTTTTTTCTTCTACTATAATCACCCAGCCGACACATGGCAAGCCTGAAGGTCGCCTGCCTCGCGATCAATCAATCCAAATAACGGCGTTCCCTTGGATTTTTCCCTCCTTGACCTTCATCATCACCTCCGGAAAGTCATCAAATCCGAAGGTCTCGAACTTGGACTTTATCTTTTCCCTCTGGGCGATCTCCAAAAACGCCTCCCCGTCTTCCCGGGAAATGTTCGCCAGGCTGATGATGGAACGCTCCATCCAGATATGATTGTAATCCTTGATCGTGATGGGGGTCATGGTCACCGGGGAGAGGACCAGACGTCCCCCCCGTTCCAGATTCGACAAAACCCCTTCAACAAGCTCCCCGGCCGGGGGAAAGATAATCGCGGCATCCAGTTTCTCCGGGAGTGTCTTCGAATAATCTCCCACCCAGTCCGCCCCCATCTCCCGGGCGGCCCGCTGGTTCTTCTCGCTGCGGGTGACCACAAAGACCTTGACACCCTTGGCGTGAGCGACCTGAAGCACATAGGAGGCCGTGGGACCGTAGCCATAGAGCCCAAGCGTCTCTCCCTCCGCCACCTGGGTGAGTCGGTAAGTCCGATACCCGGCGATCCCCGGACACATCATGGGAGCCAATGCCTCGAAAGAGAGCTTGTCGCCCAGGGCGAAGGCAAAGTCTTCGTGGATGGTGGTGTATTCCGCGAATCCCCCGTCCACGTCCCACCCCGTGAACTTGGCATCCTTGCAAAGGTTCTCCCGCCCGGAACGGCAGAACTTACACGTTCCGCAGGCCGAGTGAAGCCACGCCGCCCCCACCCGGACGCCCGGCTTGAAACGCGAGGCCCCCTCCCCGACCTTGTCCACGATCCCGACGATCTCGTGACCGAGCACAAGAGGCGCCTTTTTCAGGGGAAGATCTCCCTCCGCGATATGGATGTCCGTCCGGCACACCCCGCATGTGATGACCTTGATGCGAATCTCACCGGCACCCGGCTCCGGGATCTCCAAGTTGACCTTCTCGAGAGGTTTCATTCCGATGGGGGCCTGGTGCTCCAGAACCCACGCCTTCATCAGTCCCATGTCACACCACCCTTATCTTGTCATAAAACGTTTGCCGAAACTCTTCGTAACGATCCCGATACGTTCGGAGAGCAACCGGCACCATCTCCATGATATCCTCCGCCGTCATCCCGTCTTCCCCGATCGTGTCGGCAGCCAGGTCCCCGGCAAGACCGTGGAGGAAGACCCCGACCTTGACCGCTTCCTCGAGGGGAAAGCCTCGACAAACCATGGCGGCGATGGTTCCCGTCAAAACATCCCCGGAACCGGCCGTGGCCATTCCGGGATTCCCCGAAAGATTGATCCAGATTTGCCCTTTAGGTGAGCCAACGAGGGAATGAGCCCCTTTCAGAACGATGACGGCCTTCAAAGCCCTGGCCGTCTCTTGAAGGAGTTCGATTTTGTTTCCCTGAACCTCGGCAATACCCTTCCCCGTCAGCCGGGCCATCTCTCCGGGATGCGGCGTAAGGACCGTGGGCGCCTTCCGTTGTTTCAGGACCTCCGGATCTTTCGCCACCGCCGTGATCCCGTCCCCGTCCAGGAGCAGCGGAACGGGTATCTCTTTCGCGAGCTCCCGCACGAGTTCCTGGGTCTGTTCGTTCAGTGAAAGACCCGGCCCCATGACAACCATGTCCATCTGAGGACACAGCGCCTTCAATCCCTCCAGATTCTTCATGGAGACACTTCCCGTATCGGTCTCCCAGAGGGGATAGAGGACCAGTTCGCGGGACCGGCTCCCCAGGTAGGGCGCCACGCCCTTGGGAGCGGCCAGGTAGGAGAGTCCCCCGCCCGCCTTGAGGAACGAGAGGGCGGAAAACTGGGGAGCCCCCAGGTAGGCCTGCGCGCCCGCGATGAAAAGGACTTTCCCAAAACTTCCCTTGTGGGCCTCCGGGTCCCGCGGTGGTATCGGGGCGGGTATCCCCACTTCGACACGAACTTCATCGCTTTCGTAGATATCGGGCGGGAAGGAGATGTGGGTGACATGGAGTTTTCCCCCGTATTCGAAACCGGGATAGAGCAGGTTTCCCAGCTTCGGCAATCCGAAGGTCGCCGTGGCATCGGCCCGCACGGCGATCCCCATGACCTGCCCCGTGTCACCGTTGATTCCGGACGGGATATCCACGCTGAAGACGATCTTGCCGGATCGATTGACGGCCTGGACTACCTCCTTATAGAGGCCTTCGACCGGCCGCGACAGGCCCGTTCCCAATATGGCATCCACGACGGCGTCGCAATGGGTTAAGGCATAGGACGCCTGTTCCATCTTGGTGAGCCGCTTCATGGGCAGGGAAAGTCCCTTGACGATCTCATAATTCTTCCTCGCCGACCCCTTGTACTTTTCAGGATCACCCAGGAGAAACACGTTGACCCTCGCCCCATTCGAGTGGAGCTTGCGCGCCACCACGAGGCCGTCTCCCCCGTTGTTTCCAAGCCCACAGAAAACCGTAAACCTCTTTCCGGCCAACGAGGGGAACACCTCGAGGATCATGAAATAGACGGCGTGACCGGCGTTCTCCATGAGAAGGTCCTCAAAAATCCCGTAGCGCTCGATCGCCTGGCGATCCATCCCGCGCATCTGTGTCACACTGCTAACCTTCATCGTATCCCTCCGTCAAAAAGCTGATTCATCATAACCCACCGGAAAAACGGTGTAAATATTCTATCCACTCCGCCTGATACGTCATGGTTTGTTCTTTTTTCCACCCCTGGAATTCGAATTCACCCTGTGGTGCCGTTTGTGTCCTTCCCTCCGCTGCCAGCGTCGATGGACCCAAAACCACTGAGTCGGATCCTTGCGAATCTCGTCTTCCAGAAAACGGTGAAATCGCTGCGTATTCACGACGATGTCGTGCTTCAGGTCCCCGGTCCGGGTGATCTCAAAGGCGGGATGCGCCGTGATGTGATGGACATCGCCCTCGCGACGATGGGAGACCGGAATCACCGCCGCCCCGGTTTTGAGAGCAAAAAAGGCGGGGGTTTGCAACGTCGGCGCGGGATGACCAAAGAAATCGATCATCACCGCGTCACGCATGCGCGCCCTTTGGTCTGCCAGGATCCCCACCATCTTGTTCTCCCTGAGAAGACGCAACAGGGCCTTCGCCGCCCCGACACTCGAGACGATCTCCACCCCGAAATATTCCCGGATCCCGCTGATCCAGCGATCCAGATAGGGATTTCGGAGCGGTTTTCCCACCGCGTAGAGAGGCTGTTTCAACAAAAGCGGCAATGTCACCATCACCTCCCAGTTCCCCAGGTGCGCCAGGAAAAAAATGATTCCCTTCCCCCGTTCCAGGGCCTCCATCACCGGTTTTTTTCCATGAAACTTGACAGTTTTGGCCAGGGTGTTGCGTCGAATCTTGGGAATCCGGCAGAAGACGACAAAGTTCTTGGCGAGATTGACGAAGTTTTGCCGGGCGATAGCCCGCCGTTCCCTCTCCGTGTAGGTCTCGCCGAAGGCCAGCTTCAAGTTGTCGAGGGCGATCCTGCGGTGTTTGAAATCCACCAGGTAGGCAAGATTCCCTAAAAAGACCCCGATCCCCCTCGCCACCCTCTCGGGGAGGATCTGGAAAAATACCGAAACCGATTTGGCGATGAGATAGACAAGATAATTGATGACCTTCTTCAAGCTTTGGAATCCCCGGTGTCAGAAAGCGGAATCGCCTCGTCTATCAACATGATGGGAATGTCATCCTCGATCCGGTACATCAACCGGCAGGCCTCGCAAATCAATCCATCTCCCTTCTCGTTCAGGTGGATCTCTCCCTTGCACTTCGGGCATACCAAAATTTCCAACAATTCCTCAGATATCGCCATGGTTTACTCCTTTTTCTCCGCTACGATGCGCCGAGCGGCATTTCTTAAATCCTTTGCAACAAAAACGGGTAAGTATCGCCAGGTATGCCGGCGATAAAGCCATTCTCCCTTTCCATATCCCGTCTCAACCAAAACGGGACGCACGCCGGCACGTCCCGCCGTCTCCATGTCTATCCCCCGATCCCCAATCAGGTAAGAAGACGCGAGGTCGATAGAAAAATCACACGACGCCCTTTCCAGCATACCCGGCGCCGGCTTACGATTGGGACATCGACAACGATAGGTCTCGATGACCGCCTGTTCGTGATGGGGACAATAATAGATCCCATCCAGTTTCGCCCCCTCTTTTGCCAGGATCTCCTCCATCCGTTGATGAAGTTTCACCACCAACTCTTCGGGGAAAACCCCCAGCCCAACACCAGGTTGATTCGTCACGACGAGACACAAGAATCCCGCCTCCTTCAAAATCTTGATCCCTTCCGCGACACCCGGGAGAATCCGGAACCGGCTTTCATGGTTGACAAATCCAACCTCTTCATTGATGACCCCGTCACGGTCGAGAAAAACCGCGGGACGCAACATGCTATCTCATCCCCGCCATTTTGTTCTCTTCCATAGTGTCTCTCATCCGTCGGTCGAAAGGTTATTTAGCACATAGAAA
>CAZKUZ010000222.1:0-6466 GCA_964556045.1 uncultured Thermodesulfobacteriota bacterium
CAACCTGGACGACGTGGTCGCTGAGTCGTTTTTCCATGGCTCCGATCATGGTCTTCCCCCTTGATTCTTTTGATTTGTGGAGATTTACATGAAAAAGAGTTGGGTGTCAGAGGGACTGAAAGTGAAAAAACATTCATGTTATAAAACTTGACCTTTTCGCGAGTTTCAAGCCTTTGATAATACTTCTTTTCACAGTTTCAAATGACGGTGTTTTCATGGGTATAAACCTCTCCGACCGTGGAAGATCAAATAAAATATTGACAATGGGATTTTGTTTTGTTAAAGATTGACTTGTGCCAAAACCGTGTTTCATTTGGCCCAAATATGGCTTGAGAAAGGGGGTGAAGCGGAGTATAATTTTAGAGAAATTGGGTCGATTTGCAATCGTCGAGAAGGGGAAAATTTTGCAATGAGTTCTTCCCGAAAATGAAGGAGGGAGTATCTATGCGGTTCAAAAAAGCTTTGGTTTTATTGGCAGTTTTTATGATTTGTTTTACCATGGTGATGGCTCCATCGGCCTTCGCCAAGAAAAAGAAGAATCCTTTGGCGGCCTGGAAGCCCAAGTTTGATCCTTCCGGGGCGAAATATGTGATGAAGGTTTCCAACGTGTCTCACCCGGTTCTCGTGGGTGTGGGCGTTGGATACAAGATTCGTGATGCCTTGTGGAAAAAGACCAAGGGTCAAGTCTACTTCGACTACTATCCCCTTTGCCTCCTGGGAGGCGAAGTGGAGGTGTTGAACCAGCTGGTCACGGGCGCGGTGCAGGGGATGGCCTGTTCTTCCGTGGCCGTCACGAACATGGCTCCGAGAATGGGTATCGTGAATCTCCCCTTCTTGGTCAGTACCTTCGAGAATCTGGATAAGTTCATCGCCAACAAGAAGCTGTATCAGCATTTCCTCGACGGGATGCTTTCCAAGGGCGTCTACGGAATCGACGTGGTCGGCTATGGAACGTATGGCTGGGCGACGATCAATCCCGTCAAGACCCTGGCGGATGCCAAAAAAGTGAAATTCCGCGTGGCCGAGGCAGCGGTGAACAGGCTTTCCTACAAGGTCTGGGGATTGAACGCGGTTGTTATGCCCTGGCCGGATGTCCCCGTGGCCCTGAAACAGCACGTCATCACCGGCTTGGACCACACGGCAACCGTGTGCTACATCACCAAAAAGTTCGAGGTCTGCAAGAACTACACGGAATTGAACTATGCCCAGGGCCTCTTCATCTACCTGATCAACAAGAAGTGGCTCGATTCTCTGCCCAAGGATCTGCAGAAGATCATAGTGGACACCATCAGAGAAGAGTGCGCCAAGGGACGAAAGGGCGTTGTGAAACAGCAGGAGGATTCCATCAAGGCGGCCAAGACCAAGGCCGGCGTCAAATTCTGGAAGCTTCCCGAGAAGGACATGGCGTGGTTGAAGAAACGGGCGATCCTGGTCCACCAGAAGTATGCGAAAGAGATCGGTCCCGACTACCTCAAAGCCGTCCAGGATTACTTGGGGTTTAAACATTAAGAGAGATCTTTGAAATCTTAGGGGAGCGGGGGATTCTATGTCATCCCGCTCCCCTCTTTGTGACGGAGCACGTATGATTGAAAAATCGTTGAAGGCAATCGACAAGGCATTCACGTTTTTTGAGGATTGGACCCTCTTTACGACCACCATGATTGCTTTGATTACCCTCTTTATTGAGGTTATCCTGCGATATGGTTTTAACAAGTCTCTCGGGTGGCCGGAAGAACTTGTGAGAGAGGTCATCATGTATACCACCTTCATCGGGTGCGGCGCAGCCGTGAAGAATCGTTCCATGATCGTCATCGACGCGCTTCCCCAGGTGGTGCCCAGGCTGAAAAGACCGTTGCTGTTCGTCAGTCATGCCTTTACCCTCTTTTTTTCTGTTTTTATTTTCTATTACGGGATCAAGAACGCCGCGTTGCAATACATGACCCAACAGAAAACCATCATCCTTGAAATCCCCTTGGTAATTATTTTCTGCTTCCTGCCGATGATGGGAATTGGTATGTTTTTCAGGACCCTGCATGTGATCTGGGAGGATTTGCATCCCAAACTTGAAGAAGAAGCCAAAGAGACCGCTTAACGGAGATTTCAAAAACGAGAGGTTGAAATAGATGGAACACGGTTACATAATTATCATTTTACTTCTACTGGGGATGATGGCGGCCACGGTCCCTGTCTTTATGAGCCTGTTTTTCAGTGGGGTTCTGGGCATCTTGTTCTTCAGCAATTATCCCATTCAGTTGGTTGTCATGTCGTTTTTTCGAAGCATGGATAAATTCGCCCTGGTGGTGGTGCTATTCTTCATCCTGTGCGGAAATATCATGACCAAGGGTTCCATTGTGGACAAGCTCATCAAGGTGGCCAATGTGGTTGTCGGGTTCCTGCCCGGCGGGCTGGCCATGGCCGGGACCATTGCCTGCGGTCTTTTCGGTGCCATCTCCGGTTCGACAGTGGCGACCGTGGTGGCCATTGGTGGTTTCATGATTCCTGCCCTGATGGAGAACGGTTACGACGAGAAATTCACTCTCGGGGTCATGACGAGCGCCCCGGTTCTGGGGATCATCATCCCGCCTAGCATCTCCATGATCCTCTATTCCATGGTTACGAACGTCTCCCTGGAAGGCCTTTTCCTGACGGGATTCGTCCCCGGCGTCATGATCATTATCGGATTTTCCATTTATTCATATTTTCACGCGAAAAACAAACGCTATGTTACCCAGCCGGTTCCGACTTTCAAGGAAGTAGTGGTGGTTTTCAAGGAAGGGTTCTGGTCCCTGATGCTGCCCGGGGTAATCTTTGGGGGGATCTATTCGGGGGCTTTTACCGCCAACGAGGCGGCGGTGGTGGCCAGCGTCTATGCCTTCATCGTGGAGATCTTTATTCACAAGGACATGAAGTTTAAGGACGTCAAAGACGTGGTGGTTTCCTCCGCCGTCACGTCGGCCACTCTGCTGATTATCGTGGCCGGGGCCACGACCTTTGGGCGTTACCTGACCTTGGAGAATATCCCGGGTCAGTTGGCGAATGCCGTAACGGCTCACATCCATTCTCCCTGGGTCTTTTTGTTCGCCGTGAATATCATGTTGCTGATCGTGGGAATGTTCATGGATATCATCTCCGCGACGTTGCTCCTGACGCCGGTTTTCATCCCCATGCTTTACGCCTTCAACATCGATCTGATGCATTTTGGTCTCCTGATGACCCTGAATCTCGGTATCGGCTATATCACCCCGCCGCTGGGGGTCAGCCTGTATATCACGGGGGCGATGACGAACCGGGATCTGATCTACGTGAGTAAGTCGGTGGTTCCGTTTATCCTGATCCAGTTGGTGATTTTAGCGATCCTTTCTTACATCCCGGCTTTGGTTCTTTACTTGCCGAAGGTTTTCGGATATGCGGGATAAGCAGGGTAGATTTATGAAAAACACCTAATCGCTCGGAGGTTTTTATGGCAACAAAGGTATTACTGCCCGTGGATGGACTGAGGAATTCCGTTGCGGCTGAGGATTACGCCGTTGATTTGAGCCAGAAGATGGACCTGGACATAACCCTTCTCAATGTCTTCAGGGACAAGAGCATCAAGGATCACGGTCTCAACAAGCCTTTGCAGGAATCGATCAAGGAATCCCACAGAAAATTTATCACGAAGATCCTGGACGAGGTGGGGAAGAAGTTCGAGAAGGTGGGGATTTCGGTGGAAAAGGTTATCCTGTCGGGAGATCCGGGTGAGGTGATCTGCCGTTACGCGAAGGAGAAGGATTTTGACATGATCATTATCGCGGCCAGCGGGTTCAATGAGTTCCAGGACTGGTTCATGGGAAGCGTGACCAATTACGTCCTGTATCGCTGCAGCTGCCCCGTGGTCCTGGTGAAGCCTTACCAGCAGAAGAAATAGACCTGTAATCAGAGAGTCCGGCTTTTACGCTTGTGGGAAACGCGGCGGATAACCCGCCGAGTTTCCCTATTGTGTTTATGACGAAGGTTTTATAAAATTCCCAGGCTACTTATGAAACATCGAAAGACATCTTTGCCTTCTGAGGCCTTCGATATCATTGTCGTGGGCGCGGGCCACGCGGGATGCGAGGCGGCCCTGTGCCCCGCGCGGCTGGGGATGAAGACCCTCCTCTTGACGAGCAACGTGGACCGTATCGGCCATACCTCCTGCAACCCCGCCATGGGGGGGCTGGCGAAGGGGCAGCTCATCAAGGAGATCGACGCCTTGGGGGGTGAGATCGCCCGGGTGACCGACCGGGCGGGGATTCAGTTTCGGGTTCTCAACACCCGAAAGGGACCCGCGGTGCGTTCGTCCCGCGCTCAGATCGACCGCCAGGTCTATCGTGACCTGATGCGTCAGGTGGTGATGGATCAGGATAATCTCTGGGTCAAAGAGGCCATGGTTACGGCCCTTTTGACGGAGAAGAACGAGGTTCGCGGCGTTGAGACCGAGATAGGAGAGCGGTTTTACGCCCAGTGCGCCATCTTGACGACGGGAACCTTCCTCAACGGCCTCGTTCACATCGGCCTGACGCACTATGGGGCGGGACGTCTGGGCGATTTTCCCGCGCTGGGCCTTTCGGACTCCCTCCATTCCCTGGGACTCCGGCTCGGACGCCTGAAAACGGGGACGACCCCCCGATTGGACAAGCGGACCATCGATTACAGCGGTTTGACGGTGCAGCCGGGTGACGACCCGCCGAAACCCTTTTCCTTCAACAGCCCGGGAATCTCCCTTCCCCAGGTGCCGTGCCATATCACCTATACCAACGAGAGAACGCACGAAATCATCCAAGGCGGACTGGATCGCTCCCCCCTCTACCAGGGCGTCATCGTGGGTATCGGCCCGCGCTACTGTCCCTCCATTGAGGACAAAATCGTCCGGTTTCCGGAAAAGGATAGGCACCAGGTCTTTCTGGAGCCCGAGGGCCTCTCCTCCATGGAGGTCTATCCCAACGGGCTTCCCACGTCCCTGCCCATCGATGTGCAGATTGCCATGCTCCGGAGTATTCCCGGGCTCGAACACGTGGAGATGATCCGTCCCGGTTATGCCATCGAGTACGATTACGTGGATCCGACGGAGTTGTATCCCACACTTGAAACCAAGAAGGTCAAGGGACTCTATCTCGCGGGGCAGATCAACGGAACCTCGGGTTACGAAGAGGCGGCGGCCCAGGGACTCATGGCGGGAATCAACGCCGTGTGTGCCCTGAAGGGATGGGAGCCCTTTATTTTAAGCCGTTCCGAGGCCTACATTGGGGTGCTCATCGACGATCTGGTCACGAAGGGGACCAAAGAGCCCTACCGCATGTTTACCTCCCGGGCGGAGTTCCGTCTCTTTTTGCGGGAAGACAACGCGGACTTGAGACTTATGGAGAAGGGAAGGGCCTTGGGATTGGTGACGGACGAGGCGTATGAGAAGTTTTTGAAAAAGAAAAAGGGAATCGAGGAGGTCCAGAAACTCATCCATTCGGAAAAGATAACCCCCAGCGCCGGAGTCTTGGATTGGCTTCGGGGGCTGGGTTCCTCGCCGCTGTCCAGACCTGTCTACCTCTACGAGTTGTTGCGGCGCCCGGAAATAAAGATGGATGACTTGAAGGCGATCTGCCCTTCGCTGGAGTCGTATGACGCGGAGGTTCTTGAGCAGGTCCAGATCCAGGTGAAGTATGAGGGGTATCTGAAACGGCAGGAAGAGGAAATCGCCAGTTTCGAGAGGCTCGAATCGATTCCCATTCCGGAAGGCATCGACTACACGGCCATACCCGGCCTGTCGAAGGAAATTCAAGAAAAGCTCACGAAGGTGGCCCCCGCTTCGTTGGGGCAGGCCTCCCGCATCTCCGGGGTGACTCCCGCGGCCATCTCCGTCTTGATGATGGTGGTGAAGAGGGGAGTCGGTCGTTCCTCCTCGCAGTCCCTCCCTCTGAAATAATCGACCCGTGGAAGAAACCATCCAGTCTTACGATTATGAGCTTCCCGCGTCCCTGATCGCGCAGCATCCCTCTCCGGAAAGGGGCAAGGATCGATTGATGGTGGTGGAGCGGCGGTCGGGCGCTATTACCCATCATCGGTTCGATGAACTTCCCCGACTGCTGAGACAAGGAGATCTTCTCGTAGTGAACGATACCCGGGTCATCCCCGCCCGGATCGAGGGAACGAAGCCGACGGGGGGGAAGGTGGAATTCCTCCTGATCCAGAAGCTCGATGAAGAGGGGAGGATGTGGCGTTGTATGGCCAGGCGCGTGGCACGTTTGAGGTCGGGATTGTTTCTCGACTTCCCTGGCCAGGTCCAAGGGGAAATCGTGTCGATTGGTGAGGGCGGAGAGGTCGAGGTCGGCTTTTCTGTTCCCCTGACGGACGAGCGGCTCCAGGAGATGGGTGAAGTCCCCCTCCCGCCTTACATCGAGCGACCCGCGGGACCGGGACCGGAAGACGCCCGGCGATACCAGACAATCTTTGCCCG
>CAZKUZ010000223.1:0-7985 GCA_964556045.1 uncultured Thermodesulfobacteriota bacterium
ACAAACGGAGAAACCAGATGCCGATGATGCGACTTAACGGGGTGGAATGTTACTACGAGGTGCAGGGGGAGGGGGAACCGATCGTCTTCCTGCACCACGGATTCGGGTGCACGAAGATGTGGAAGGAGATCGTCCCGGCGGCGGTCCGGGCCGGCTACCAAACCGTCCTCTACGACCGGCGGGGGTTCGGGCAGTCGTCGAAGGAAGGATTTCCCGACTTCTACGTCAGCAACACCTACCGGGAAGACAGTGTGGAGGAACTCCGCCAGCTCGTGGACGCCTTGAACCTGGAGACCTTTCACCTGGTCGGCCAGTGCGAGGGCGGGGTGGTCGGGGTCGATTTCGCGGCGGCCTATCCGGAAAGGGTCAAGACCCTCCTGACCTCGAGCACCCAATGTTACAGTGAGGTTCCCATGGAAACCTTCAACGCCGCCAAGTTTCCCCGCACCTTCGAGGAGCTGGATGCATCCCTCCAGAAAAAAATGTTGACATGGCACGGGGAAGGATACGCGGAACGGCTCTACCACCAGTTCTGCCGCTACGGCGGGGCGTACGGGAGGTATATGTTTGACCTTAGACCCCAAATTATGAAGGTGGAATGTCCATCACTGGTATTGTATCCCGACCGGAGCTTCCTCTTCCCCGTGGAGCAGGGGGTAGCCTTCTATCGAAACCTGTCGAAGGGAGAGCTGGCCGTCCTTCCCAAGTGCGGTCACAATACCTACGAACAGCAGCCGGAGGCCTATGCGCAACTTCTTTTGTCGTTTATCGAGCGACATCCTGGATAGAGAGAAGGTCAACGCAGGAAGTGATTTTTGTGATGGAAAACTTATGATGGATGAAAAAAGGGTTGATTTTTTTTACAACTTTATTGACTTCCCAACCTTTTTTGGGTAAGGGAATAAACATGAATCTTGAGCGGATTTTGAAAAACCCCACCCTTCTATTTCTTTGCAGCGCACTTTTTCTCCTGGGAAATTTTTGGGGGTGTTCTTCCGTTCAAAAATCCACCAAGGCGCAACCAGCCGGAACGACAGAGATCGCTTCCATTGCTCCCTCTCAACCTGATTTTCAAGAAGATGTAGATGTAGAAACGACTCCGGCTCCCGAGATTCCCGTTGCTTTTTCAGAAACGACGAAGGAGATTTCCGAGCAGCCGCGACCGGAGGAAACGGCCCTTCCTTATATAGAAGAAGGTGCCGAGGAAGGGAAGGTTTGCAAGATTCCTCCCTCGAGTTCCGGAGAGAAACAGGCGAAGAAGGAACCCCTGTTCGATATTCCCATTGTGATGAATCCCCTGGTGGAAAACTTCATCCACTATTATCAAACCACGGGGAGGAAACAGTTCTCCATCTGGCTCGCGCGGTCCGAGCGGTATATCCCCATGATGAAGAAGGTCTTGAAGGATCACGGCCTCCCTCAGGATCTGGTATATCTGGCCATGATCGAAAGCGGGTTCAATCCGACGGCCTATTCGCGCGCGCGCGCCTCCGGGCCGTGGCAGTTTATATCGGGAACGGGGAGAAAATACGGCCTGACGGTGAATTATTGGGTGGACGAGCGGAGGGATCCGGAAAAATCGACCATCGCGGCCGCCCGCTATCTCAAGGATCTCTACGATCAGTTTGAATCGTGGCATTTGGCCGCCGCGGCCTATAATTGTGGAGAGGGAAAGCTGAACCGGGCGATCAAGCGCTACAAGACGGAGGATTACTGGCAGCTCATCCGGCATCACTATCTCAAGCGGGAAACCCGCTATTATGTCCCGCAGATGATCGCCGCGGCCCTCATTGCGAAAGAGCCTGAGAAGTATGGGTTCACGAATATCCAGTATCAAGAACCGTTGTCTTTTGAGCGAGCCACGGTTCCCGGCGGAGTTCCCCTAAGGGATATCGCCAAGGCGTGTCACTGCCAGGAACAGACCTTGCGCATGTTGAATCCCGAACTTATCCGACGCTGCACGCCACCGTACAAGAAGCATTTCGTTGTGAAAATTCCTAGGGGAACAAAACAGATCCTCGCCTTGAACATCGACAAGCTGAAACCGATCGTGAAGGGAACGCCCCACGGCTGGGTGCATACCCACATCGTCCGCAGAGGGGATACCCTCTACAAGCTTGCCCGTCGTTACAAGACGCGTGTCAGCGACATTCGCTATCTCAATCACATTCGAGGGAATCTCCTCCATATCGGGCAGCGGCTGGTTATTCCTGCCGGGCGGGTTCGCCGGCCTACGTACGCCCGCCGCAAGAAAAGGCATCATGTGAAAACGGCCAGGGCGCATGCCACCAAAAAGAAGAAGTATACGCGTAGTTCTACGAAGGGGAAGTATAAAGAAATCGTCTATGTGGTCAGAAAGGGAGACAACCTCTGGTCCATCGCCAGGAGTTTCAATATCCGCGTCAAGGACATATGCCGTCTCAATCCCCATGTAAGCAAGAGAACCACCCTACATCCGAGAGATAAGCTTAAACTTCGGGTGCCCATGGCGGAGTTTTCAAGTATTCCTACTTCTTATTATCAGGTTGTTCAGTAAGATCTAACTCCAGATTGATTCGCTGTCCCCTTCTGAACCCCATGGTATGGAAGAACTGGAGCAGGTCCCAGTCGTCCCATTCGACAAGGGTGTTGATCTTTTGAACGCCGTTCAGCTTGAAACTCCTGATAAGTTCTTCCGTCAAGAGTCGGGCGATTCCCCGTCTTTGGTAGGCGGGATCGACGCCCACGGTTTCGATCATTCCCGTGTTGTCGGGGACACCGAACTCCCATCCGCTGACGTCTCCGAGGATGAATCCGATGACTTTCCCGTCGATCTCGGCCACGAGCGATGCCAAAGGCGGGCGGAATTCCGATACCTCGATCTTTCTCTTCCAGTATTCCGGGCGTGGTTTTCCGAGGACCTTTCTGTCGATTTCTATGATGGCGGGAAGGTCTTTCAGGGTGAGACTCCTGATTTTCACCTTTTTTTCCATATGACCCTCCTCCCTATTTCAAATCGATGGCGATGGATTTGCGTTGGCCGTTCCTTTTGACCTCAAGGGTGAGACCTTGGCCGCTTTGCAGTAAGGTGAAGAGCTGCATGGCTTCCTGGGGGGTGTGAATGGGTTTTCCGTTCACTCGTTCTACTACATCACCGTTCTTGAGGCCCACCTGGGCCACGATGCTTCCCGGAACGATATCCAAGAGTTGAAATCCTTTGGGTTTGCCCTTTTCCATGTAGGGTACAATCCGGACCTGGCGCAGGAAAGAGGCCATGTCGCTGAGGGCCGCCTGGACCTCATTCTTTTTCAAGGCGACGCGGTGGCCACCCCCGGCTGAGGAGATATGGCGCGTGGGGGATAGTTTTTTTGTCTTTTTTGGCGCCTTGTTGAAAAGGTAGTAGGCGGATTTTTCCCCTCCGCGCGACACGATGACCCGATCGGGTTTGATATCCAAGACCTCGAGGTTATTCAGTGTGTCACCCTTTCTTACGATAAACGATTTTTTTCCCTGCTGATCGGAAAAGGCTGCTTCATACGTCCCGTCGGGATAACGAACAATCCCCTTCAGGATAAGAGAGGATCCCGCCGGAATGGTGAGGTTGCGATCCGAATGTGACGCCGTAGCGGCAAGGTGATCCTTGCCTGAGCCCTCACCCCAGAGTGAAAGCCTTTCAAGTTTGCGGATGTCGAGGTTCGGGGCCTTGGGTTCTCCGAAGGTTCGGGTCTCTACACGGTGTTCGTAATGGTTTAGAATCCCCCGGGTAAGGTTTAGGCGGATCAGTTCTGAAACGAGAACGGAGAGGAAGAGGCTGATAAGGATGCCGGCCGTTATGGCCCAGATATAAGGGTTGCGAACAAGGTCAGGAAATTTCCTTGTCGCGCTCATTCCACGGTCACGCTTTTGGCGAGGTTTCTTGGTTGATCCACGTCCGTCCCCAATAGGTCCGCGATATGGTAGGCCAGTAACTGCAAGGGAACGACCGTTAAGAGGGGCTCGAGCATGGGTTCAACGTGCGGGATTTCGATGGCGTAGGTGCTTTTCTCAAGGACCTCTTTGGTTCCCTGGGTGGCGACGCTGATCACCTGCCCGTCTCTTGCCAGGACCTCCTCCATGTTTCCCAGAACCTTGGGCATGAGGCGGTCGGAAGGAACCACGAACACCACCGGCATCTGGGGACTGATGAGGGCGATGGGACCATGTTTCATCTCTCCCGCCGGATAGCCTTCCGCGTGGATGTAGGAGATTTCCTTAAGCTTCAGGGCCCCTTCCAGGGCGATGGGAAAGTTGAGCCCTCGTCCCAGGTAGAGGAAGTCCCTGTAACTTTTCAGCTTCCTGGCGATCTTCTTGATGGACTCCTCTTCCTTGAGAACCTCCTGCATCAGGGAGGGCACCTCGGTCAAGGCCTGGAAGAGCCGGCTTACCTCTTTCTTGCTGAGCTGCTGGGAGACTTCACATCCCATATACATGGCGATGAGGAGCAGGGCGGCCAACTGGGTGGTGAAGGCCTTGGTGGAAGCGACGGCGATCTCCGGCCCGGCGTGCGTATAGGCCACGCCGTCGGAAAGGCGGGTCAGGCTGCTCTCGAAGACGTTGCAGACGCTCAGGATTTTGGCGCCCTTTTCCTTGGCGATGCGGACGCCCGCCAGGGTGTCCGCCGTTTCCCCGGACTGGGAGATGGCGATGAGCAGGGTCGACTCGTCTACCAGGGGATTCCGGTATCGAAACTCTGAAGCGATGTCTACCTCCGTGGGAATCCCTGCCAGCTCCTCGAGGTAGTATCGCCCCACCAGGGCGGCGTGCCATGAGGTGCCGCACGCAATGATGGAGATTTTCTTCATCCGCTTCAACCAATCGAGGCTGATTCTCATGTTATCAAGGTTGAAGGTTTCTGACTCCATGGAGTAGATGCCCCGGAATGTGTCGATCAGGGCGCGGGGTTGCTCGTGAATTTCCTTGAGCATGAAGTGTTTGAACCCCTCCTTTTCCGCCATGAGGGGGGACCAGTCGATCATCTTTTCCGGCTTGTCCAGTTTCTTTCCCGACAGGTCGGTGACGACGATCTCTTGTTTTGTCAGCCTTGCGATTTCGCCGTCATGGAGGAAGATACAGCGCCGCGTGAAAGGCAACAGGGCAGGAACGTCCGAGGCGAAAAAGGTTTCTCCTTCTCCGAGCCCCAGGACTAAGGGACTTTCCATGCGTGCCGCGTAGAGGGTATCGGGGTCGAAATCGAAGAGGATCCCCAGGGCGTAAGACCCTCGCACCTGTTTCAAGGCCTTTCGTATGGCGTTGTCCGGGGAGAGCCCCTCCTCAAGCCCCAGGTCAATGAGGTGGGCGATGACTTCCGTGTCGGTTTCCGACTGTAAGGCTATCCCCTTGCGCTGCAGCATCTCTTTCAGCTCCCGGTAGTTCTCCACGATACCGTTATGGACAAGAACAACCCGGCCCGCCTTGTGGGGGTGGGCATTGACCTCCGAGGGCCTCCCGTGAGTGGCCCAGCGGATGTGTCCAATGCCTGTCGTTCCGTCTATGGTGATGTCTTGTAGTTTTTCGGTGAGCTGGTTGAGTTTGCCTTCCGCGCGATAGGTTTGGACCTTACCCTGGTGGAAAGCGGCCACGCCCGAGGAGTCGTAGCCCCGGTATTCCAGGCGTTTGAGCCCTTCGATCAGAACGGATAGAATGGGCCGTTCTCCCAAATAACCAATGATGCCGCACATGCCTCTATTTTTCCTTTTTTCGTCGTTTATGCCTGTAGATATTCTGCTGCCGCGCCCGACCAACGGCCAGGGTGTCGGGGGGGATTTTCTTCGTGATGACGGAGCCGGCGGCGATAGTGGAACCGTCGCCGACGGTGACGGGAGCCACGAGGGCCGTGTTGCTTCCCACGAAGACGTCTTTTCCGATCGTGGTCGGGTGCTTTCGTTTCCCATCGTAATTGCAGGTGATGGTGCCCGCCCCGATGTTGGTGTTTTCCCCGATGGTGGTATCCCCAAGGTAGGTCAGGTGCGAGGCCTTGACCCCCGGGGCGAGGCGGGATTTCTTGACCTCCACGAAGTTTCCCACCTTGGCTTCCCGGCCTATCTCGCTCTCCGGCCGCAGGTGGGCGAAGGGGCCGATGGACGCACCCGCGTCGATGGTGCTTTGCTCGATGACACTGTAGGGTTTGATGATCACATTTTCGCGGAGGACCGAGTTTTCGATAACGGCACCCTGCCCGATACGGCAATCCTCCCCGATTTCCGTCTTTCCCTGAAGGTAAACACCTGGTTCGATGACGGTGTCCCGCCCGATGCTTACCGAGGGTTCCATATAAACCGTTTCAGGGTTGGTGAAGGTAACTCCTTCGCTTTGCCACCGCTGGATCAATCGGTTCAGGAGGCGCCTCTGAACCTCCCACAGTTGGCGGCGGTCGTTGACCCCGGCGGTTTCCGCGGGATCTTCGCACGTTCGAACCCTCACCTTCAATCCCTTCTCGTGGAAGATCGCCGCGAGATCCGTGAGATAAAACTCCCCCTGGGCGTTGTTCGTGCCGATCTTGTTCAACGCGTCCCGGAGAGCCTTTGTTTTTACGATCATGAAACCGGTGTTGACCAGCCGGATGGCCTTTTCCTCCGGACTCGCATCCCTCTCCTCCACGATCCGTATCACGGAATCCTCTTCCTCAGTTACGATTCGCCCGTAACCGAAGGGGTCGGCCATTTCCGCGCCGAGGATAGTGAGGGTCGCTCCTGTGGCTTCATGGTTATCAACCAGCTCTTTCAAAGTGTCCGGAGAGATCATGGGGACGTCCCCGGGAAGGATTAGGACATTTTCCGAGGAATCGGATAGGGCCGAAAGGCCGCACTTGACGGCGTCCGCTGTTCCTCTTGGCGGGTCTTGGATTGCGAGGGTGAAGGGGGTTTCAGGATCCCATTTGGATACCGCTTCATGAACCGTCGGGTTAACGACCACGATCCTTTCAGCGGGATTCAAGGGGTTTGTGGCTTCGATTCCGTAAGCGAGCATCGGCTTTCCCAACAAGGGATGGAGCACCTTGGGGGTTTTGGAACGCATTCGTTTTCCTTCACCGGCGGCCAGGATAATCACCGATACCATCACTTTCTCCTTCCTGCCTTATCTTATGAGCCTTTGGTCGAAAAATCAAGAAAACTGTTGGCATCCGGCAAAACAATCAGGGGAAAGGATTGTCGAATCCGAGGATTCCCACCCGCGCCAGGGCGAAGTCGTATTTGACCGGATCCATAGGATTGAGCTTCCGGAACCGTGCCGTGATTTCCAGGACGGCCTTGAGATCGGCGCTCTTCCTCCGGGTGAATCCCACGCGGCGGGCGAAGGCGTAGATATGCGTGTCGAGGGGGTAAAGGAGTCGGGCGGGGGAGACCGCGTCCCAGCCGCCCGGGTCGATCCGGTCGTTGCGCACCATCCAGCGGAGGAAGAGGTTGAGCCGTTTCAGGGCGCTGCCCTTCCCCGGGTCGGGGAGGAGAAAAGGGAGAGAATGACCGGCGGCCCGGCGCAGTTCCCCGACGAATCCTGTCAGACCGGGGAGGATGGTTTGCGCCTCGGGCCGGTCGTGACAGAGGAAGCACCGGTAAAGGGAGCCGTGGATTTCGATGACGTTTTTCATGCCGCTGAGGAGGCGGGCCATGTCCCTCCCCTTCGTGAAGCGGTGAACGAAGCTTCGATAGATTTCGGTGAAATCACCCGGCGTTTGGGAGGCAAAGAAATTCCGCGGGCGACCCTCCATGGGAGCCAGGAGGCTCGAGACGCTCTTCAGGATGGTCTGAACCCTTCCGTAAGCGAGGCAGGCGGCAAGGAGCGCGACGATCTCTCGGTCTTTCATGTCTCGATATGTCACAACGAACTCGAGCGGATCGGGGTGGATCTGTGATGGATCGTTGAATCGATGGTAAAGGACATCCAGGGATTCTCTCAGTCTTGAACTTGACATGGTGCGATTTTCTATCATCATGATTGATCTAAGTCAAAGCGCTTGCGTTTGGTTTCGC
>CAZKUZ010000224.1:0-2929 GCA_964556045.1 uncultured Thermodesulfobacteriota bacterium
AGTCAGGGAAATGAAAGGTGCGGTTATGGCCCCAAAGTAACATACCGCCTTTGGAGGGGACGGTCCTCCCCTGGTCGTGCACGAGGAGTTTCAGCGTCAGCAACTCCCGTTCGTTCAATTCGCGTTCCCCGGCAAATGCGCGCCGGGCCGCGTCGAGGTCGAGGTCGTCAACAGAGAGTTCCGGCATGGGCATTTCATCGAATGAGACACCTTCCACAGAGCGCCGCAGTTCCGCGATCAGTTCCCGGTCCGCCTGCCGGTTTGTGGAACCCAGGCGAACGTATACCCCCTTCTCCGGCCCTTCGGATTTCAACCAGTGCGGGCGCAGGCTGCTTAGGAAGACCTCAACCAACAACAGCGTCTTGCCCCCGACGGTCGTTATTTCCACGTTCGGCACCACCCGGGGTATGACCGAATCGGCGATCATGTTGCAGAGACGCTCTTCATCTTCCAATGGATCGGTGATGCCGACCGGTTTTCCGTTGTCATCCACGCCGAAAAGCAGGACTCCGCCCGCCGTATTGGCGAATGCGACCACTGTTTTCAGGATGTTCCGGGGCGAGGAGAGATCCCGCTTGAACTCCAGGGTCTTCCCCTCTCTTTGCTTGAGCAGCCTGGAGATGGTCATATCCCCAGCTCCTCGAAGTTCCTTTTGATCTTTTCCGCCAGCTTTACAGCCTCGGCGTTTAGGTCTTCCAACTCTACGTGGATCTCCCGCAGGGCTTCCTCAAAGTCGAAGTTTTCATCCTCTTCTTCCGGGGCGACCCCGACATAGCGACCCGGAGTCAGGCTCCAGTCGTTTACGTCGAGTTCGGTGCGGTCCACCAGCTTGACCAACCCCTCTACATCGCGGAGTTTCGCCTCAGGGAAGCGCTCTGTAAGCCAATGAGCCTGTTTCCAGAAGTAACGAACCCGCTTGAGTTGCGCCACGGCTACTTGCCGGGCCTCGTCAGCGGCCTTGCGGGCGCGGGTAATTTCACGGTTCTGCCATAACTCGTTTTTACGGGCCTCACATTCATTCTCGCAGGTTTCGATTAAACGGCAGGCAAGTTTGTAAAGGAGATCGGCCTGTTTAACCAGGTCGCGGCTGCTCTCCGCCAATGGCGCAAGACGCTCAACGGCTTCTTTGAGCGCGCCGTTGGCGACCTTTTGTCTTTTCCAGTCGGCTTGCTCTTTGGCCACTGCTTGCTTGAAAGCCTCCATTTCAATCTGGAAAGCGGATCGTGCCTCCTCGAATTCTTTCAGCTCCCCGGCATGCGGCCCTGCCTCCGGGAGGGTGTCAATGAAGGGTTGAATGGCTTCTTGCAAAGCAGCAACCGAAGTTGAGAAGGCGGACAACGGCTCGACTTTGCTCCCCTCGTCATCTGCGCTGGAAAAACACGCGGAGGCCTCTTCTAACATGTGTGCGCAATAACCACCCACAAGGTTGAGAAAACGATCTGTCTGACCACGATAGAGCCAAATGATGGCCAAGATGTTCTGCTGCTGTTCAGGGCTGAAATCGTAGATCTTGCGAGTGACCTTGCGGTAGATATTACGGGCATCGATCATGAGCACTTTGTCACGGTATTTTTCGGGCTTGGCCCGGTTGAGGAACCACAGCTCGCAGGGCACGGTACGCGTGTAGAAAAAATTCGAACGAATAGCGATCATGATCTCCACCGCGCCGGTTTCGATCAGCTTCTGCCGGACTTTGGCCTCGTCACGCCCAGCACTGGATGCCTGGGACGACATGACAAACCCGGCCCGGCCCTTTTCATTGAGATAGCTGTAAAAATAACTAATCCAGACATAGTTGCCGTTGGTGACCTTGCCCTTTTTGTTCACCCCTGGCAGGCCAAACGGTAAACGCGGGTCATTCTTGACCTTGTCCGCGTCGATCTCGTCCACGTTGAACGGCGGATTAGCCATCACGAAATCGGCCTTGCCGAGCAGTTCGTGGGGATCTTCATAGTAGGTAATGGCCCTCTGGATGTCACCCTCAAGGCCGTGAACAGCCAGGTTCATCTTGGCCAGGCGGATGGTATTGGCGTTTTTTTCCAGGCCGTAGAAGGTGAGTTTCTCGGTGGGATTCTGTCGCTTGCGCGCCACAAACCGGGCGCTCTGCACGAACATGCCCCCCGAACCGCAGGCCGGGTCAAGTACGGTACCACATGCCGGCTCGATCACATTGGCGATCAGCGACACCAGAGAAACAGGCGTGAAAAATTCGCCGCCATCGTGTGCTTTCTGGTCAGCAAACTGGGTGAGGAAATATTCATAGATACGGCCGAACACGTCGCCCGAGACTTTCTTCAGTTCATCAGGATTAAGGGTGCGCAGGAGTTGGCCGAGGACATCGTTGTCCAGTTCCTGGTACTCGTCTTTGGGCAGAACACCGCGTAGATTTTCGTAATCGGCCTCAATGGACTCCATGGCCTCAATAACCGCCCTGGCGCGGTCTGCACCATCCGGAAGCGAAACCAGATAGTCGAACCGGGCTTTGGGTTGCAAATATATGGCACTCTTCTGGGAAAAATCTTCCTTGCTAACGGGCCGCGTCTTACCACCCCGCGTTGGCAGATCGGCTTCGATGCCATCTTTGACCGCAAGAAAGCGGCTGTAAGCGTGCCGCAGGAAGATCAGGCCCATTACGGGCAGGAAGTATTCATTGCTGGCGTAGTTGGAGTTCGCCCGAAGCGTGTCCGCCGCATTCCAGAGCCGCTTTTCTATGGCCTCCATATGCTCGAGCTGGATCAAGAACAAACTCCAAAGACTCTATGCCAACTTTGTAAAAGCATACTTTTTCAAAAAGTTACAACATTCCTATGGTCATTCATCCATATTAAAATTTCATATCTTATCTTTTATATTCGTCAAACAAGATATTGTCAATCTAAAAAGAAGAAGGCCAACGCCTGTAAGGATAATCAATTCCGCTACGAAACCC
>CAZKUZ010000225.1:0-1818 GCA_964556045.1 uncultured Thermodesulfobacteriota bacterium
AGGGCCTCGAACATCTTCGAGGCGATGTTGGTATGGGAGCGCATACCCACACCGATGATGGAAATCTTCGCGATATCCTCGAACCCGACGACTTCCCCCGCCTCCAGATCCTTGGCGAGTTTCTGACTGATTTTGAGCGTCTGCTCAAAATCCGCTATGGGAACGGTGAAGGTCAGGTTGGCGTGTCCTCCCTGTGTGCTGGGGGTCTGAATAATCATGTCCACGACGATGTTGGCCTTGCCGATCTCCGAGAAGATCTTGGCGGCGATACCCGGACGGTCGGGAAGGTTTTTGATGGTAATTTTGGCTTCGTTTTTATTATAGGTCACCCCTGATACAAGGACATCTTCCATTTCTTCATCCTCCTGGCAAACAATGGTTCCGGGTTCATCCGTGAATGACGAACGCACGTGAAGCACGACGTTGTATTTCTTGGCGAATTCCACGGAGCGGATCTGCAGGACTTTCGCCCCCATGCTCGACATCTCCAGCATCTCTTCGTACGATATCTTTTTGATCTTGCGCGCTTTTCGATAGACATTGGGGTCCGTGGTGAACACCCCTTCCACGTCGGTATAGATCTCGCATAGGTCCGCGTTAAGGGCCGCGGCGAGGGCGACGGCCGTGGTGTCGGATCCGCCCCTGCCTAAGGTCGTGATATTGTTCTTCTCGTCGATTCCCTGAAACCCCGCCACCACCACGACTTTTCCATCATCGAGATCTTTCTTGATGGCCTCCGAAGCGATGGACTGAATCCGGGCCTTTCCGAAGGCGTCGTCCGTGATAATCCCCGCCTGTCCGCCCAGGTAAGATTTCGCCTCGACTCCCTTTTCTTTCAGGGCCATGGAGAGAAGGGCGATGGAGACCTGTTCCCCCGTGGCGAGGAGGACGTCCATCTCCCTGGGATCCGGAGTTGGTGTAATTTCATGGGCGAGCTTAATCAGCTCGTCCGTTTTTCCCGCCATGGCGGAAACGACAACGACCACCTGGTTGTTGTTTTTCTTGGTGCGAATGACCCGGTCCGCGACGTTTCTGATCCTCTCAATGGTTCCGACGGAGGTCCCGCCGTATTTTTGAACAATCAGTGCCATAAACGCTCCTTCAAAAGGGTTTTAACCTCCTTTTCCAGGAATTTTACGTCAATTCCGGAAAACGTGAAACGCCTGCGGTTATCCGGGAGTATCTCGATGTGGATATGCAGGTCGAGCAAAGAAAGGTCCTTCCCCAATCGGTCCGCCCATTCGATAACGCAGATTCCGTCCCCCCAGATGTAATCCGCAAGCCCGAGGGTTTCAATCTCCTCGTTGGATTCCAATCTGTAAAGGTCCACATGATAAAGTTTTTTATCACCCTCGTATTCATTTATCAATCCAAAACTGGGGCTTACCACCTCGTCTTCGTCAATCTCCAACCCCCTGGCGATACCCTTGACGAACTGGGTCTTTCCCGCGCCCAGTTCCCCGGTCAGCCCGATGCTGTGTCCCGTCCGAACGGATTTGGCCAGGGCCTCACCGATGGCCTTGGTTTCTTCGGGGTTATTGGAGGTAAGGGCAAGCATGAAAAGGTTCCTTCGAGAGGCCTCACATCTTGTTCGTGTATTTCTCGTAGCGGGCGAGGACCAAATGGTCTTTAAAGAGCTGGGAGGCCCGTAAGATTTCCGAGGTGGCGGCGTGAACGATCCGCTCTTCCTCCTTTTTGGTCGTTTCATCCGATTCGAAGAGCGTGACGAACTTATTGAAACGGATGATATGAATCAGATCGTGCACGGCGATGTAGAGCAGGAGACCTTCGAAGGAGATGTCGGGATCACGCCTCAGG
>CAZKUZ010000226.1:0-3047 GCA_964556045.1 uncultured Thermodesulfobacteriota bacterium
AAAGCCGGACAAGCCCCTCCACATCCCGGGGCGCGTAAACCTGATAACGATCCAGGTCGGCTTTCAGGTCGTGCAGTTTGTTCGGATCGGTTTCCTCCGCGAGAATGGTCGTGCGGTAATAAGGCTCAAAGGCCTTCTGAATCGTTTCCGCGTCGTTCATGAAGTCGAGTACGAAGGTGTCGTGTTTCTTCGGGTGCGCCCGGTTAAGGCGCGAAAGGGTCTGCACCGCCTTGATGCCGGACAGGATCTTGTCCACATACATGGTATGGAGAAGGGGTTCATCGTAACCGGTCTGGAACTTGTCGGCGCAAACGAGGAAACGGTAGGGATCCTCGCGAATCATCTCCGCGATCTGGCTGGACGGAAAGCCGTTGAGCGACGCCTCGGTCACCTTCCTCCCGCCGAAATCGTGCTCGCCCGAGAAGGCCACAATCGCCTGATAAGGGCTGCGGCGCTCCTTCAGGTAATCCTGGATGGCGTGATAATACTGGATGGCGCGCCGAATGCCGCTGGTTACCACCATCGCGCGTGCCTTTCCGCCGATTTTCCCCTTGGCGATCACCTGTTCGTGAAAGTGATCCACCATGATTTCGGCCTTCAGCCGAATGGCATATTCATGGCCTTCCACGAAACGGCGCAGTTTCTTCTGCGCCTTTCGCACGTCGAATTCCGGATCGTCCTCGATCTTCTTGATGAGTTTATAATAGCTCTTGACCGGCGTATAGTTGGCCAGCACATCCAGGATGAATCCCTCCTGGATAGCTTGCTTCATGGTATAGGTGTGAAAGGGACGGTGCTTGACGGTTCCGTCGGGCTGGGGATCGGGCTCGCCGAAAAGCTCCAGGGTCTTGTTCTTCGGCGTGGCGGTGAAGGCGAAATAGCTGGCGTTTTTCAGCATCTTTTTCGCTTCCATCAGGCGGTTGATCTTATCCTCGAAGGTCTCGTCCTCCTCTTCCGCACCGACCCCCGACAGGGCCATGCTCATCTTGGCCGAGGTGCGCCCGCCCTGGCTCGAATGCGCCTCGTCGATGATGATGGCAAAGTGCCGCCCCCGGTGCTCGCTGCCGATCTCATCCAGGATAAAAGGGAATTTTTGAACAGTGCTGATGATAATCTTCTTTCCGCCCTCGATAAACTCCCTGAGATCGCCGGAACGTTCCGCGTGTCCGACCATGGCACGGACCTGGGTGAATTGTTTGATCGTATCCCGAATCTGCCGATCCAGAACGCGCCGGTCAGTCACCACGATGATGGAATCGAAGACAGGCTTGCCGCTCCTCTCGAGGCCGATCATCTGGTGCGCCAGCCAGGCGATGGAATTCGACTTCCCGCTGCCGGCCGAATGCTGGATCAGATACCGTTTGCCGACCCCGTTTTTGGCGGCGTCCGCCAAAAGCTTGCGCACCACGTCGAGCTGGTGATACCGGGGGAAGATCTGTTTTCGCCGCTTCCTGCCGGTCTTGGGGTCCTTCTCCTCCACAAGCTGGGCGTAGTTCTCAAGAATGTTGGTCAGGCTTTCCCGGGTCAGGATCCGCCTCCACAGATAATCCGTTTTGAGCCCGTTCGGATTGGGCGGGTTTCCCGCCCCGTCATTCCAGCCCTGGTTGAAGGGCAGAAACCACGAGGCCTTCCCTTTCAGATGGGTACAAAACCACACCTCGCTGTCATCCAGGGCAAAGTGGGCCACGCAGCGGCCAAGCTCGAAAAGCCTCTCGCGCGGGTTACGGTCACGCCGGTATTGCTGGATGGCGTCGTGAACCGTCTGCTTGGTCAAGTTGTTCTTCAGTTCGAACGTAAAAACCGGCAGCCCGTTTACGAACAAGACAAGATCGAGCGCCCGTTGCGTTTCGTCGCGGCTGTAGTGAAGCTGGCGCGTGACGGATAAGCGGTTCCGTTCATAGAGCACGCGGGCCTGCTCGTTGCCCGGTGACGGCGTGCCGAAAAAGAGGACGATATCCAACGCGCCGTGCTTCACCCCATTCCGCAGCACGTCCACGATGCCGCGCTTGCTGATTTCACCCTGGAGGCGGGCGAGAAACGCCCGCCGCGTCGGGCCGTCTTCCTTCAGCCCCAGGGCCTCGGCGATCTCCGGCTGGGTCGC
The DNA here is from genome assembly GCA_964556045.1 of uncultured Thermodesulfobacteriota bacterium. Taxonomy (GTDB): domain Bacteria; phylum Desulfobacterota; class S145-22; order S145-22; family S145-22; genus JAOZMY01. Next base: position 2,102 of record CAZKUZ010000226.1, read on the forward strand.
CTTCAGAAACTCGCTGAGGTGGAACAGGTCCACGCAGAATTCCCGGTTATAGTCGGAGGGATATCCGGGAAGGTATCCCGCTCCGCCGTAAGGCTCCTCGGCTTCCCCCACGACCCCTTTTCCTTTGGGATCGCAATCCGTGCCGGTAAACGCCCGGCAGATCAGTTTCTCCAGTCCCGCTTCGCTGGTGTCAGTAACCATGGTATCTCTCTATCAATTACCCATCAATTAAAGATCAATAAATCAAATTCTATGATTACAGTATGTTACGCCGCATCATCCCATTATTCTCAGCTCTTCTTCAACGAACCATCAATGAAACTTACGCCCAGATATGAAACGGAGTACCCCGTTTGGAGTTGACACGATAACCCACCGAAATAATCACGTCGAGGTTGTAGAAAGTAACTTGATAGGTTTTGCCGTTAAAGGCAGTATGTGCAAAATTTGCACATACTGCCTCCTTTTCTAATTCACCGGACTTGAAAATATTACGCAAATGTTTTGTAATGACACTGCGTTCGGTGGCAAACAATTCGGCCATCTGTTTTGGTTCAGCCAGAGCGTGTCTCGGTCCAGACGAACATCGAGGATACCCTTCCCATCCGGATCGTGGTAGAGCACGAACGTCCCTCATTTAGAATCTTGCTCCCAGCTCACGCAACATCTGGTATGAGTTAGTCCATTGTACGTCAAAGCGCTTGCAAATGTTAGGTATCTTAGGCTTGTTAGAATAGTCGTTAACCAGGGTTTCATGGGTGACAACAACCGCATTCTCCATCTTTGCATGAGCAATCACCCATGCGTCAGCCCCCGCAAGAAACCTCTGCGTCTGATGTTCTGGGTATCTATCATGTACGTATGCAGCTATTTGATGAAAAAAACCTTGCACCTCCGCGGAGGGTTCTACAAACAATCGGGTGCCTTTGCGTACCTTTGCCCAATC
>CAZKUZ010000227.1:0-10492 GCA_964556045.1 uncultured Thermodesulfobacteriota bacterium
CTCCGGGAGCGCCTCAAGATCGAGGAGCAGCTCCAGCAGACCCATCTCCAGCTCGTCCAGTCGGAGAAGATGGCCTCCGTGGGGAAACTGGCCGCCGGCGTGGCCCACGAGATCAACAACCCTCTCGGGGGGATCCTCATCTACGCCAGCCTCATGCTGGAGGACATGCCGGAAGACGACCCCAAACGGGAGGATATCAAGCGCATCGTCCAGGAGACCACCCGCTGCAAGGAAATCGTCAAGAGCCTCTTGGAATTCGGCCATCAGAGCGGGCCGAAATTCGAGCCCGTGGACGTGAACCGCGCCATCGTGGATGGACTCTTTTTCCTGGAGAACCAGGCCATCTTTCACAATATCGACATCGTCAAGGATCTGGATCCCTTCCTCCCGAGGATCATGGGGAATGCCAGCCAGCTCAAGCAGGTCTTCATGAACATGGTGGTCAACGCGGCGGATGCCATGTCGGGGAACGGAAAGCTGACCATCCGGACGCGCCTCAGCGAGGATGAGAGTTACGTAACGGTGGAGTTCTCGGACACGGGGGTCGGAATCCCGGAAGAGAACCTGTCGAAGATCTTCGATCCGTTCTTCACCACCAAGGAGGTGGGGAAAGGCACGGGGCTCGGGCTTGCCGTCTGTTACGGGATCGTGGAGAAGCACGGCGGACGTATCGACGTGGACAGCAAGGTCGGGGAAGGAACCACGTTCCGCATCATTTTGCCTGTCAAGGGGGAGCAGAAAGGTGAAACCATCCGAGAGGATACAAGTTTCTGACGGATCCGTCGTCGATCCGGGGTTTACGCAGAAGGTCATTCAACTCACGGGCGAGGAGGTCATGTCGTGCTTCCAGTGCCTGAAGTGCACCAACGGGTGCCCCTTGGCCCCGGAGATGGATGTCCCGCCCAACAAGGCGATTCGCTACGTACAGTTGGGGATGCGGGACGCGGCCCTCGCCGCCGACTCTATCTGGATATGCGCGACCTGCTATACCTGCAGCGTCCGGTGTCCCAATGACATCGATATCGCCCACGTGATGGATACCCTCCGCCGGTTGGCCTATCAGGCCCAGGGAGACGCGACCCCCAAGGCCCACATCGTGCACTTCCACGAACTGTTCCTCGATTCCCTCAAGCAGTATGGCCGGGTCAACGAAACGAAGCTGCTCGCGCGGTACGAGTTGAAGGAGGGACGCTTCCTGAAGGATGCCAAGCTGGGAATGAAGATGTTCTTCATGGGAAAGATGAGCGTCTTTCCCCAGAAGGTTCAGAATAAAGAGCAAATCAAGAAAATATTTGACCGCGCATCAAAGAGGAAAGGCTAATGGGTATTCAGATTGGCTATTTTCCGGGCTGTTCCCTCCATTCATCCGCAAAGGAATACAACGATTCCATCAAGGCGTCCTTTGGCGAGTTGGGAATCGAACTCAAAGAGATCCCGGACTGGAATTGTTGCGGGGCGACGGCGGCGCACAGCCTGAACGAGGCCCTGGCCCTGGCGCTTCCCGCCCGAAACCTCGCCATGGCGGAACGGGAGGGATTGCCCCTGTTCGCCCCCTGTTCGGCCTGTTATCATCGGTTTTTGTTGACGAATCGGGAGCTCTGCGCCAACGAGGAACTCCTCCTGGAGGTGAACGAGCTGATCGATCCCCTGGATTACAAGGGGAGTACGGAGGTCAAAAATATCCTGGAGATCCTCGTGGAGGACGTGGGGGTGAAGAAGATCCGGGAGAAGGTGAAGCGGCCCCTGAAGGGACTGCGTCTCGTTTCCTACTACGGGTGCCTCCTGACGCGGGTGCCCCACGGACAGGCCTCCGATGACCAGGAAAACCCCGTCTACATGGATAGGATCGTGGAGGCCCTGGGCGCCGAGCCGGTTCCGTGGCCTTCCAAGATGGACTGCTGCGGGGCCAGCCTGAATATCACGGAAGAGGCCATCGTCTGCCGCCTGAGCAGCCACATTCTCGACAACGCCCAGGCCGTTACGGCCCAGGCCGTGGTGACCTCCTGCACCCTGTGCCAGATGAATCTCGATCTCATGCAGTCGGGGACCAAGCCGGCGTATAACCATCCCGCGAACCTCCCCGTTTTCTATATCTCCGAGCTTTTGGCCCTGGCCTTGGGACACGACTTCCCGCAGGGGCACTGGAAGAAACATTTTGTCAATCCGAGAGGGGTCCTGGAATCGTTGGGATTAACGTAGGGTTTTGAGGGATAGGATGGAAGAGAAAATCGCCTTCATCGAAAAGTGGGACGCGTTCAGCGCCAAGAAGATCCGCGCCTTGCTCGAGAAGAAACCGATCATGGTCGAGGAGATGAACGTCTACGGGGAGATCTACACCAACCGCCAGTTCCAGATCGCCCTGGATCAGATCCTCGAACGGGAGATGAAACGGAGCCGGATCTGTGAGGCCATCTCAGAGGAAGTGAAATCCGTCAGAACGATTGCGGCGGACCTGGGGATGCGGCCGGATGAGGTCCTCCGGCATATCGTGGAACTGCGGCGTCGGAATCTCGTCGTCGTGGACCACATCGAGGATGGAAAGATCCCCTACTATCGCTACACATCACCGGGAGGTTCATCATGACCCAGGAAAAGTCGGGTGCGGTTCTTGTCATTGGAGGTGGAATCGGAGGGATGCAGGCCTCCCTCGACCTGACGGCGTCGGGATTCAAGGTCTACCTGCTTGAGAAAGGGGCCAATATCGGGGGAACCATGTCCCAGCTGGACAAGACCTTTCCCACCAACGACTGCAGTATGTGCATCATGTCTCCCAAGCTGGTGGAGGTGGCCAGGGATCCCAACATCGAGCTGATCACCCACGCCGACCTTCTGGGGCTGGAGGGGGAACCGGGAAATTTCACGGCGACCATCGCCCGGCACACGAAGCGGGTCGATCCCGAGAAGTGTACGGGGTGCGGGTTGTGTACCCAGAACTGCCCCCTGGAGGTCCTGAGCGAGTACAACGAGGGGGAGACGGGACGTTCCGCCATCTATATCAACTATCCCCAGGCGGTACCTTCCACCTACGTGATCGATAAAGAGGATCCCCCTTGCGCCATCGCCTGTCCCGTTCACCTGGATGTCCGGGAATACGTGGGGCTCATCGCCGAAGGCCGTTACGACGAGTCCCTCGCCATTATCCGGAAGAAGCTTCCGTTCCCGTCCGTCTGCGGGCGGATCTGCAGCCATCCGTGCGAGACCATGTGCCTGCGCGGGAGGAAGGTGGACGATCCCATTGCCATCGCCTCTCTCAAGCGTTTCGTGGCGGACTACGAAGAGGCCTCCGGGAAACCGATCCCGGTGCCGGTGATCCGCGAGAAACGGGAGGAAAAGGTGGCTATCATCGGGGCGGGGCCGGCGGGGCTGACCTGCGCCAACGACCTGGCCCTCAAGGGCTACCAGGTTCACGTCTTCGAGAAACTCCCCGTGGCGGGGGGGATGCTGGCCGTGGGGATTCCCGACTATCGGCTCCCGAGAAGGGTCTTGGACAAGGAAATCGATGCCATCAAGGCCCTGGGCGTTGAGGTCACCACCGGCGTGGCCTTCGGAGAAGACAAGACCTTCGAGGACCTCGAGAGGGAAGGGTTCAAGGCGGTCTTTTTTGCCGTGGGGGCCCACAAGAATCAGACCCTGAATATCCCCGGTGAGGAACTGAAAGGCGTCATGCCCGGGGTTGACTTCCTGAGGGATCTCAACCTTGGGAACTTAAGCTCCGTCTCGGGGCATGTCATCGTCATCGGGGGCGGCAACGTGGCCATCGACGCGGCCCGGAGCGCCCTCCGTGCCGGGGCGAGTTCCGTGGAGATCTGTTACCGGCGCTCCCGCAAGGAGATGCCGGCCAACGAAGAGGAGATCGAGGAGGCCCTGGCGGAGGGGATCACGATCCGGTATCTCGTCTCTCCCGTGGAGATCGTGGGCCGTGACGGAAAGGTCACGGGCGTAAAGATGATCCGGATGCGTTTAAGTGATCCCGACGAATCGGGAAGACGCCGGCCGATCCCCGTCAAGGGCAGCGAGATGGTTCTGGAGGCCGACGTGGTCATTCCCGCCATCGGCCAGCGCACCGACGTATCCCTGCTCGAGTCCCTCGGGTTCAAGATGTCCCGACGTGGAACCCTGGTCGTGGATGATTTGACACTGGAAACCAATCTGCCCGGCGTCTTCGCCGGGGGGGACCTGGTGACGGGGCCGGCCATGGCCATCGATGCCATGGCGGCGGGGAAGCGCGCGGCCGTCTCCATCGAACGCTATTTGAAGGGCCAGGACCTGAAAGCGGGAAGGGAACTGGAAGAGACCTTCTTTCCCGTGGAGGATGTCCGGGAGGGGATCGAGAAGGAACCCCGCGTTCCCATGCCGGAAAAGGAGGTCGCGCAGCGTATCAGGACCTTCGAGGAGGTCCAACTGGGCTTCACCGAGGAGATGGCGGTTCAGGAGGCCAAACGCTGCCTGAGTTGCCGCCGTTGCCTGGGATGCGGCGTCTGCGCCGATGTCTGCGAGGCCGAAGCCATCGACTATACCATTCCGCCTTCCGTGGAGCGGGTCAAGGTGGGGGCGGTGATTCTCTCTCCCGGGTTCGACGAGTACGATCCGAGGCACAAGGGCGAGTACGGATACGGGCGGTATCCCAACGTGGTATCCTCCATCGAGTTCGAGCGGATGCTCAGCGCCACGGGTCCCTACAGCAGTACCGTCATGCGCCCGTCGGACGGGGATATCCCCCAGAAGATCGCCTTCATCCAGTGCGTGGGTAGCCGGGACATGGAGCATCCCTACTGTTCCTCCGTCTGCTGCATGTACGCCACCAAGGAGGCCATCATCGCCAAGGAGCACCTGGAGGGGATCGAGACCACCATCTTCTACATGGACATCCGGGCCTTCGGGAAGGGATTCGATTCCTACTACGAGCGGGCCCAGAGCCAGTTCGGCGTGAAGTACGTGCGCTCCATGGTCTCCCGGGTCACGGAGGACCCCAAGACGAACGACCTCATCCTCACCTACGTGGACGAGGAGGGGAACCTGGTCAGCGAGACCTTCCACATGGTCGTCCTTTCCGTGGGGCTGGAGGCTTCGCGGGAGGCCAGGAAGCTGTCGCAGCGGATCGCGGTGGACCTGAACGAACACGGGTTCTGCGATACCCACCCGTTTACCCCCGTTTCCACCTCGCGTCCCGGTGTCTTCGTCTGCGGGGCCTTTCAGGGGCCCAAGGACATTCCCGAAACCGTTTCCCAGGCGAGCAGCGCCGTCGCCTACGCGGCGGGCCTGCTGTCCGACGCCCGGGGGACGGAACTGGTGCACGAAGAACTCCCCGAAGAGATCGACGTGGAAGGACAGGAGCCGAGGATCGGGGTCTTCGTCTGCCACTGCGGGGTCAATATCGGATCGGTCGTGGATGTCCCGGCGGTTCGGGACTATGCCAAGACCCTGCCGCACGTGGTCTACGCGGAGGACAATCTCTTCACCTGTTCCCAGGATACCCAGGATCACATCAAGGAGATGATCGAGGAGCACAAGCTCAACCGGGTCATCGTGGCGTCCTGTTCCCCGCGGACCCATGAGCCTCTCTTCCAGTCCACCATCCGTCAGGCGGGCTTGAACAAGTATCTTTTCGAGATGGCCAACATCCGGGATCAGTGCTCCTGGGTGCACATGCACATGCACTCGGAGTCCACGGAAAAGGCCAAGGACCTGGTCCGCATGGCCGTGGCCAGCGCCAAGGAGCTGGTCCCCCTGCACGAGAAGACCCTTCCCATCATCAAGAAGGGGCTGGTCATCGGTGGCGGCGTGGCGGGGATGACGGCGGCCCTGAAGCTCTCCGAGCAGGGATACGAGGTCTTCCTCGTGGAGAAGGAGCCGGAGCTGGGAGGCAACCTGAAGAATATCCATTTCACCATCGAGGGGAAGGACGTTCAGGCCTTTCTGGCGAAACTGATCGACGAGGTGCAGCAGAACGAGAAGATCCACGTGATCACCAACGCCCTCGTGGTCGATTTTTCCGGCACGCAGGGGAATTTTTCCACCGGTATCATGGTGGCTCCCGGTATGTATTACCGGAAGCTGGAGCACGGGGTGGTCATCGTGGCCACGGGCGGCGAGGAATTGAAGCCGGACGAGTATCTCTACGGTCAGAACGAACATGTCATGACCCAGTTGGAGTTCGAGCGGCACCTGGTGGAGGAGCCCCAGTTCGCCCTCGGCCAGAACACGGTGGTCATGATCCAGTGCGTGGGCTCCCGGGACGAGCAGCGGCCCTACTGCAGCCGGGTCTGCTGTTCCACGGCCATCAAGAACGCCCTGAGGCTCAAGGACAAGAACCCCGACGCCCAGATCGTCATCCTCTACCGCGATATCCGGACCTACGGGCTGATGGAGCCCTACTATCGCGAGGCGCGGCGACGGGGCATCGTTTTCGCCCGATACGACCTGGAACGGAAACCCGAGGTTGCCGAAAAGGACGGAAGGCTGACCGTGGAGTTCTTCGAGCCCATCATCAAGCGGAAGATCACGATCATGCCGGATACCCTGGTGCTTTCCTCCGCCACGATTCCGAGGGAGAACGAGGAACTCGCCCTGATGCTGAAGGTCCCGAGGATGGCGGACGGGTTCTTCCTGGAGGCGCACATGAAGCTGCGTCCCGTCGATTTCGCCACGGACGGGGTCTATGTCTGTGGCCTGGCCCATTCCCCGAAGACCATTTCGGAGTCGATCGCCCAGGCGGCCGCCGCGGCGGCGAGGGCGGGCACGGTCCTGGCGAAGGATTTCATCTCCGTGGGCGGCGTGGTGGCCGTGGTGGACGAGGAGAAGTGCGCCGCGTGTCTGACCTGTGTGCGGGCCTGCCCCTATTCCGTCCCCGTCATCAACGAGCGGGGCAAGGCGGAGATCGACCCGGTCAAGTGTCACGGATGCGGCGTTTGCGCGGCGGAGTGCCCGGGCAAGGCCATCGAGCTTCAGTATTTCAGGGATGTTCAGGTCATTGCCAAGTGTGACGCCATTTACGACGAGAAAGAGGTGGCAGCGTAATGAGTGAAGACGGATTCGAACCCAAGATTGTGGCCTTTTGTTGTCATTACTGCGCCTATACGGCGGCGGACCTCGCCGGGTCCATGCGCCTGCAGTATCCCCCCAACGTGCGGATCATCCGGCTCCCCTGCACGGGGAAGGTGGATGTCCTCCATCTGCTCCGGGCCTTCGAGGACGGGGCCGACGGGGTTTACGTGGCCGGGTGCATGGAGGGGGACTGCCATTTCATCAACGGGAACTTCCGGGCGAAGAAGAGGGTGCACTATGCCAAGAAACTCCTCGACGAGATCGGGTTCGGGGGGGATCGCCTGGAGATGTTCAACATGTCGGCCGCCATGGGCCCCCGCTTCGCGGAAGTGGCAAGGGAGATGGTGGAAAGGATAAAAAAGCTTGGGCCGAGCCCCATTAAAAAGGCCAAAGCCCAGAAAGGTGGGGATGAATCATGATTGTGGGAGAAAGAAAACCCATAGAAGAGATCGAGGCGATGATCGATCCCTTCGAGAAGATTATCGTGTTGGGATGCCGGGAGTGCGTAACGGTTTGTTCGGCGGGCGGAGAGAAGGAAGTGGGTATCCTGTCAGCGGCCCTTCGGCTCTCCCGCGAGCAGAACGGAAGGGCGATCGAGATCAAGGAGTTTTCCCTGGAGCGCCAGTGCGACCACGAATACATCGAGCAGATTCGCTCCATGGTCCCCAACTACCAGGCGATTTTGTCCATGGCCTGCGGGGCGGGTGTCCAGTTCGTGGCGGAGGCCTACCCGGAAATTCCCGTGCTGCCCGCCATCAACACGAACTTTATCGGTGTGACCGAGGAACAGGGATACTGGACGGAGCGCTGCCAGGCGTGCGGGAATTGTGTCCTCCACCTGACCGGGGGGATCTGCCCCGTCGCCCGCTGCTCCAAGAGTCTTCTCAACGGCCCCTGCGGGGGATCTTCCGACGGCAAGTGCGAGGTCAACAAGGAGATCGTTTGCGGGTGGCAGTTGATCATCGAGCGGTTGAAGTCCCTGGGACAACTGGATCGTTATGAGGAGTATATACCCATCAAGGATTGGTCCACCAGCCGGGATGGCGGACCGAGAAAGGTCGTGAGGGAGGATCTGAGATTATGAAATCGGCCAGCCGACTTGAAAAAGTGCTCGAGAGTGGAGAATTTGCCGTAACATCGGAGTGTGGACCGCCCCGGGGCGCGGATGCGGAGATCATCCGAAAGAAAGGAGAGCTTTTGAAGGATGTGGTCGACGCGGTAAACGTGACGGACAACCAGACCTCCGTGGTTCGGATGTCCAGCGCCGCGTCTTGTTTCATCCTCAAGGGGATGGGACTCGATCCCGTGCTCCAGATGGTGACCCGGGACCGGAACCGGATCGCCATTCAGAGCGATATCCTTGGCGCCGCGGCCGTGGGGGTGAACAACATCCTCTGTCTCTCCGGCGACCACCAGGTGTTTGGAGACCATCCCAAGGCCAAGAACGTCTACGACATGGATTCCATCCAGCTGATCCATTCCGTCAAGACCATGCGGGACGAAGGAAAGTTCATTGAGGGAGAGGAGATCAAGCCGCCTCCCAAGCTCTTCATCGGGGCCGCCTGCAATCCCTTCGCGGATCCCTTCGAGATCCGGGTTCCCCGGCTGGCGAAGAAGGTGAACGCCGGTGTCGATTTCATCCAGACCCAATGCATTTACAACCTGGACAAGTTCGAGGAGTGGATGAAGGGGGTCCGGGATCGCGGCCTGCACGAGAAGGTCTACATCCTTGCCGGTGTAACGCCCATGAAGTCGGTGGGTATGGCGAAGTACATGAAGAACATGGTCCCGGGCATGGACGTGCCCGATGAGATTATCGAACGCCTCAAGGGGGTTCCCAAGGAACAGCGCGCCGCGGAAGGGATCAAGATCTGCATCGAGACCATCCAGAGGCTCAAGGAGATCGAAGGGGTCAGCGGGGTGCATATCATGGCGATCGAGTGGGAGGAAAAGGTGGAAGAGATTGTCAAGGGCGCCGGACTGTATCCCCGCCCACAGGTATAATAAATTTTAAAAATCAAAGGAGGTTTCCAATGGCGAAGATATTGATTGTTGACGATGATCCTGATCTGGTCGAAGCGGTAACGATGATTCTGGAGAGCAAGGGATATGACGTGGCGGCGGCCTATGGCGGAATCGAGGGATTGGAAAAGGCTCGTTCCGAAAGCCCGGACCTGATCGTGCTGGACGTGATGATGCCCGACAAGGACGGGTACGCCGTGGCGAAGGAACTCAAGGCCGATCCGGACCTGAAACAGATTCCCATCCTGCTTCTGACCGCGGTGGTGTCGCACATCACCACAACGAAATACACCCCGCAGATGGGTCTCGAGACAGAGGCGGAAGACTACATGGACAAGCCGGTTGAACCGGAAGAGCTGGTCAACCGGATCGAGATGCTTCTGGCCAAATAACTCCGTCGGGAGAAATCGTGGAACACACGCCGAAGATCATCGTTATCGATGATGAAGCCATCATGCGCGATGGCAGCAGCCGTATTCTCGCCAAGGAGGATATGGAGGTTGTAACCGCGGAGAACGGGGAGGCGGGTCTCGAGAAGGTCAAAGAGGCCCCCGATAGCTTCGATGTGATGCTTCTGGACCTGATGATGCCGGGCATGAGCGGCATGGAGGTCCTGGAACAGGTCCGGGAGATCGCCCCTTCACTCCTCGTGATCGTCGTGACCGGCTATGCCACGGTCGATACGGCGGTGGAGGCCATGAAGAAGGGGGCTTACGACTTCATCCCGAAGCCCTTTACCCCGGACCAGTTGCGGATCGTCGTTCACCGGGCCCTGGAAAAGAAGGCCCTGGAAGAGGAGGCCAAACGTCTTCGCAAGGAAGCCGAAAAGAGCCTCAAGGACGTGGCGAAGGAGAAGAGCAAGACCCACACCATCATCAACAGCATGACGGATGGCGTCTTGGTCGTGGACAAGGACGGGTCGATTGCCCTGTTGAATCCCGCGGCGACCCGGTTCCTCTCCGTTTCCGCGGAGGAGGTCCTGGGTAAGGCGATCGACGAGATCAAGGTGGAGGAACTGGCCCACGTGATCAAGGAGGTTCTGGAGAAGGATACGGAAAACCTGGCGGGAGTCAGCCAGGAACTCCAGGTCCAGCCGGAGGGCCGGGAAGTTTTCCTCCGTTGCCACGCCGTTCCCGTTCGGGACGAGGAAGGGGCCCTGTTGGGCGGGGTTGCCGTGCTCCAGGATATCACCCAGTTGAAGGAGCTGGAGCGGATGAAGGCCGACTTCGTGGCCATGGTGACCCACGAACTCCGTGCCCCTGTGGCGGCCATCGAGCAGCAGTTAACGGTGATCCTCAAGGGGCTGGCCGGCGAGATCAACGAGCGCCAGGCCCGAATGCTGGGGCGCGCGAAGGAACGCGCCAAGGGATTGCTGGACCTGGTGAAAGACCTCCTGGATCTCTCCAAGATCGAGGCGGGCATGCAG
>CAZKUZ010000228.1:0-5866 GCA_964556045.1 uncultured Thermodesulfobacteriota bacterium
CTTTCTTCCATCTCCTCATCCCCGTTGCCTCCTTTTCCCTTTTACGGCGCAACCCCGGTTATCCTTGAACATACCTATCTAATGTCTTTTTCCCTGTCTTGTCAATCGGTTGCGAGAGTGGACGGAGGGGAAAAGGTTATCCTTTGCGCGGTTCCCTACTGGAGAGAGGTGGGCACGGAAAGGTTCGTTCATAACGAAGAAGCGCGCTACGTCTGTCCCGCGTGCGGCCACCGGGCCTTCCGAGACGCGATACGGTGCAACCGCTGCAAGACGATACTGGACCTGGATTAAAAACGCTAAAAGGGCTTTTTCACTCTCCCCCGCCGGGATTCATTTCGGAAAGGATATCCCTGGCCGTCTGAATCAACAGGGCCTCGTCCACGGGGCCTTCCGGGGGATTCTTGAGGAGGCGATCCAGGATCAAGTGCCGGAGCATCTGGGAGAACCGGTCGATCTCCGTCATCATGGCGAGGCGTTCCGGCGGGGCGTGGCCTTCCTCGACGGCGACCTCCCGGACGACGCGCATGGCGTCGGCGAAACGGACGTCCTGGGGGCAGTTGAAGGAGCAGTTGTAGCACATGGCGCACATCCAGATGAGGTTGGAGGAGAGGACCGCGTCCTTCATCCCCCAGAGGATCATGCGGATCAGCTTGCTGGGGGCGTATTCCGGATCGATTTCGCTCACCGGGCAGCTTGCCGTGCAGGTTCCACAACTGAAGCAGTGCATAAGCCCCTCCGCCCCGGCACGGCCGGCCAGATCGAACTTGAACCGGGGCTCAAGGGACGAGAGAGAGACCACTTTGTCTTCATTTTCCATCCCGCATCTCCTTCTGAAAAATCGGGAACACACCTTTCAAGGTGGAAAACTTTTCCTCACGCTAATTACCACATGCCCCTGGCGACTTCAATAAAAAAACCGAGACGCAAACTTCATGGGGCCGGTAAGAAACAGGCAGACTTTCACGACAGAGGCCGAGAAACGATTACCGTAGATTCCGGGTGTCTTTTCTTATATAACCCATCATGATATAGAAAAAACAAAAGGAGACTCTATGCCGACGGTCGAAATCAAGGATAGAAAAATCCATTGCCTTACAAGCGAAGAACCCCTGCCCCCCGATAAAAAGACCCTCCTCTTTATCCACGGCGCGGGCGGGAACAGCAACCACTGGATCAACCAATTCGACGGCCTCAAGGGAGACTTCAACGTCATCGTGGCGGAGCTCCCGGGACACGGCGCGTCTTCCCCCCGGGGGGCCAATCGGGTGGAGCGCTACGCGGAGGATATCGCCGCCGTGATCGACGCCCTGGCCCCGAATCCCCCTATCGTCGCGGGACATTCCATGGGAGGGGCCATTTCCCAGACCGTGGCGCTGAACTATCCCGAAAAGATTTCCGGGCTGGTTTTGATAGGAACGGGATGCCGCCTGAAGGTCCTTTCTTCCATCCTGGACGGGCTGCTCACGAATTTCGAGGAGACGGTTTCCATGATCAACCGATACGCCTTCTCGAAGTTCACGGACGAGGACATCATCCAGGAAGGAACCAGCGAGATGATGAAGGCGCCGCCATCCGTGATCCATGGGGACTTCCTCGCGTGCGACCGCTTCAACATTTGCGACAAGGTATCCGGGATCTCTCACCCCACCCTGATCCTCTGCGGCGAAGACGACCAGCTTACGCCGGTCAAGTACTCCCAGTTTCTCCTGGAGAACATTCCCAACGCCATGCTGAAGACCTTTCCGAGGGCGGGCCATATGGTGATGGTGGAAAAACCGGCGGAAATCAACGAGGCGATTCGCGAGTTTGCCTCTTCCATTTGACCGGAGGACGGTATGAAACTGCTCATGATCTACGCGAAACGATTTGCCTATACACCCGCGGTGAAATCCGTGGAGGACGCCCCGGACGTGACGGAAGGCGCGGCAATCGAGGACGCCATCGTGGGCTTCATTCACGCGGAAGCCGAGGACACGGAAAGGGCCTCGAAGGTGACGACCCGCCTCATCAAGAACCTCAAGTGGCTGGCCGGAAAGAACGAAACCAGAACGATTGTGCTCCACTCCTTCGCCCATCTTTCAGAGAGCAAGGCCCCGCCCGAGTTTGTCGCGACCCTGCTCGATAACGCCCAGAAACGGCTCGAGGACGCCGGATACGAGGTCTCTCAGACGCCCCTCGGCTACTTTCTGGACCTGGAACTCTCAGCTCCCGGATTTTCCCTTGCACGAGTCTTCCAAAGCTTCTAACCCTGGAAAAGCCCCCCTCCTTTACCCGGATTCCAAGATCGAAATCCGTGGGTTCCTCGCCCGCCATTACGATTTCCTCCTCGACGCGGTCACCTTTGGATGGTACAGGTCCTTCCTCAGAAAGGCCATCGCCTGGATGGAGATCCAGCCTGCCGACAGAATCATCGACCTGGGCGCGGGGACGGGGCGGAACGCCTGCCTGATGGCCCGTTATCTCTCCGGCGGGGGGAAGATCCTGGGGATCGATATCGGGGAGGAGATGGCCGATCAGTTCGAGAAACGGTGCCGGAACTTCGAGAATGTCGCCTTTCTTCGCCGGAGGATCGATGTCCCTTTCGAGCTGGGAGAGACCTTTGACAAGGCGGTCCTCTCCTTCGTTCTGCACGGCTTTCCCCACGAGGTGAGGAAGGTTATCCTGGACAACTGCTTCAAGCTTCTGGAACCGGGGGGAAGATTGATTCTCCTGGACTACAACACGTTCGTCCTCGAAGATCTTCCATGGTATCTCAGGATTCCCTTCAAGATGGGAGAATGCCCCTACGCCTTCGACTTCATCCAGAGAGACTTGGCGGGCTTCCTCAAGGGTCACGGCTTTGCCCCGGAGAGAACGCGCCTTTTTTTCAAGGGGATGATTCGGTGCCTCTCCGCCATCCGGGAGGAATCCCTCCCATGAACAGCGTGCGCGACCCCTCCTGGGATTACTGCGAGGCGATGCTCCCCCGTGTCTCCCGCACCTTCGCCCTGAACATCGCGCGCTTGGAAGGATCCCTCTACCGGGCGGTCCTCATAGGATATCTCCTCTTTCGCATGGCGGACACCCTGGAAGACCATCCCGGGCTCACGGAAGAGGAAAAGGTCACGGCACTCACGGGCTTCTCCCGGCTGTTCCGGCAAAAAAACCCCGCCGAGACCTTCGCGGCCCACATTCGGGCCCTCCGTTCGAAGCTGTCCGGCGAGACACCCGAGGAAGACCTGATGACCCACGGTGACCGGGTCTTTCAATGCCTTGCCTCCCTCCCGGAGACGTACCGCGAAATCATCGGCCGGGCCATCACCGAGTCCGCCCTGGGGATGGCGGAATACCAGGCACGCAAGAGGGCCGCGCCCCGGGGAATCTTCCAGCTCGAAAACGAAAACGACCTGACCCGGTACTGCTACTACGTGGCCGGCGTCGTGGGAAAGATGCTGACGGAGCTTTTCTGCCTGGAAGGGGATCTGAAAAGGTTCCATGCTACCCTGACCCGATACCAGATCCATTTCGGCATCGCTTTGCAGATGACCAATATCATCAAAGACTATCCCAGGGATCTGGAGCGGGGGTGGTGCTTTCTCCCGAAGACCCTCACCCAGCGATTGCGCCTTTCTCCCGAAGAATTGGCGGCAAACCGCGATTCAGACCGGAAGGCCGTGAACGCGGACATGATCCCTCGGATCATTCCCCACCTGGACGGGGCCTATCGATACATCGAGGCCATCCCCATCTCTTTCAAGGATATCCGGATGTTCTGCATCATCCCCTTCGTTCTCGCCTATCACACCCTGGCCCATCTCGGCCGGACCCTGGAAGAGAAGCTTCCTCGCCAGCAGGTGCACCATCTCCTAAAAAAATCCGAGGCCTTCTGCCGGTCCAACGCCTCTTTGAAATCCGACTATGAATCCACCTTGAGAGACGAAGCGGCATCAAATCCCTGGTAAGTTGAATTATCCCCGAATTGTTGATATATAACCTCGATGATTATGATCCGCCTGAATCTCTATGGGTATCATTCCCTACCTGAGAACACATGGGCTCAGAGCCATGATCGCTGAAGGAACATCCATCTCCATTATACTTCCCGTCTACAATGAAGAGGACAACATCGAACCCCTGACGGAAAAGATTGTCGAGAGCTTAACCCCGCTCAACAATCCCCTGGAGATCGTGTTCATCGACGACGGCAGCACGGATCGGAGCGTGGAACGCATGCGGGCCATGCGGGCCAGGTTCCCGGAATTGACGGTTCGCATCGTCCAACTGGACAGAAACTATGGGCTTTCCACCGCCATGACGGCGGGGTTCGAGGCCGCGAAGGGGGAGGTCATCGTAACCCTCGACGCGGACCTTCAGAACGACCCGGCGGACATTCCGAAACTGCTGGAAAAGCTGCCCGAATACGATGCGGCCCTGGGATGGCGGGTCAATCGGCAGGACCCCTTTCTCAAAAGGATCTCTTCCAAGATCGCCAATTTTTTCAGGAAAAAGGCTCTCAATGATCCCATTCACGACACGGGGTGTTCCCTGAAGGCCTACAAGGCCGTGTATGTAAAGAGATTAAAGATGTTCAAGGGGATGCACCGGTTTCTCGGGGTGCTGCTCACCATGGAAGGGGCAATGATCACGGAGGTTCCCGTCAGCCATCACCCCAGGAGATTCGGCAAATCAAAATACGGCTTCTGGAACAGGCTTGTTTCCCCCTTTTTGGACCTTCTCGCCGTCAGGTGGATGAAAAAAAGGGTCATCAGATATCGTGCAAAGGAGATTACATGAAATTCCAATGGGACCTATGGGTCATCCTCGGATTTATCGCTCAAGGGATTTTCAGCGCGAGATTCCTCGTGCAGTGGATCGTTTCCGAAAAAAAGAAACGGAGCACCATTCCAAAGGTTTTCTGGTATCTCTCTCTCGTCGGCAGCAGCATGCTCTTCGTCTATGCCGTACACCGAAGGGATCCCGTCTTCATTCTCGGCCAGGGAGTCGGAATATTCATTTACATCCGGAATCTCATGCTCTGGAAGGGCGAGAAACCCCAGGTCGCGTGAAAAGGGGGCAGGTCTCATCCTGCCCCTTCGTTACTTCTTTTTCCTCTGAGCAAATTCCTCCAGCTTGTCCTGACGTTCCGGGGCGGAAACGGTGGCCAGGCAGGCCTCCACCTCGTAGTCCATCAGGGCCTCGAGGCTCACCTCATGGGCCATATTGAGACCCTTCTTGATGAGGTTGATGGAAAAGGCGGAGTTCTCGGTGATTTTTCTCGCCATGGTCATGGCTTCATCCATGAGCCTCTCGTCCGGGACGGCCTTGTTGACAAGCCCGATTCGTTCGGCCTCTTTTCCGTCGATGTAGTCGCAGGTGAACAGGAGCTCCTTCGCCTTTCCGGGGCCGACCAAGTCCTGGAGCAGCCGCATGGCTCCGCCCGTGACCGACGAAGAGACCCGGGCCTCGGGGGAACCGAACTTAGCGCTCTCCGCCGCGATACGGATGTCGCAGGCGAGGGAGAGCTCATATCCCGAGCCCAGGGCATAGCCGTTGACCGCGGCGATGGTCGGTTTCGGAAAACGGATAATGCGCCGAGAAACCTCCTGCAGATGGACGAGATAGTCCCGGTAGGCCGTCAGGGAACGCCCCTTCGAGTCTTTCAGGTCGGCCCCCGTGGAAAAGGCACGTCCCTCGCCCGTAAAGATGACAGCCTTGATATCCGTGTCTTCCAGGGCATCCTGGAGGGCGTCCTCCAGATCGAGCCAGAGCTTTTTGTTCATGGCGTTCAAGACCTGCGGGCGGTTGAGCTTGATGATGGCCACCCCATCCGTTTTTTCGTAGATGATGCATTCGTAGTTCATTGGTCGGCTCCTTGAATATGGTTTGT
>CAZKUZ010000229.1:0-6698 GCA_964556045.1 uncultured Thermodesulfobacteriota bacterium
ACGGTTAATCCGAATCTTCCTTCGAAGAATAATGTTCCCAGGCGGCAATGAGGGTCAAGGCAAAGAGCTGGGTCCGGGGAAGCAGGCTCTTCTTGACCATATACTCCTTGTCGGAATGGTCCCGCCCGCCGACGGGGCCGAGGCCATCCAGAACGGGAATACCTCGCTCCGCGATGATATTGGCGTCGGACACCCCGCTGCGCAGCTCTTCTTTGACCGGAATCCCAATCCTTCGCGCCTGGGCGCGGAGCAGCTTGAAAAGCTCGCGATTTCGCTCCGTAACGGGCATGGGGAGCCGTTCGCTGGTAATCTCCATCGTCCCGGAGCCACCGGGGACCTTCGACGCCTTCACCACCGAGTCCACCTTGCTAAGGATTTCCCCCCGCTGGGGAGGCTGGAGATACCGGATATCCACCCCGGCCGAGGCCTCTTCCGCCACGGTATTGGCCCCGATTCCTCCCTTGATCGTCCCCACGTTGACGGAGACTCCCTGATCCGGATCGTTCATGGCCTCCAACATGATGACCTTGTGGGAGAGGCAGAGCACGGCGCTGGACTTGTCCCGTCCCGCCTGCGCGGCGTGTCCCGCGCTTCCCCGGGTCGTGAGCGTCAGACCGATCTTTCCCTTCCGCCCCGTGACGATCCCCCCGTCCAAGGCCCCGCATTCCAGGACGAACCCGCAGTAGCTCTCATCCGCCATTTGACGGATGAGGTCCCGGGAGGTAGGAGAGCCGATCTCCTCGTCCGAGTTGAAGACGAACCGGATGGGGATCTTCTCCAACACCCCCGCCTCTCTCAGGGCCTTGAGGGCGAAAATACCCACCACGAGCCCCCCTTTCATGTCGATGACGCCGGGACCGTAGACATTTTCGTCGTCCTCCCTGTACCAGCGAAAGGGGGTATCCTCGGGAAACACCGTATCCGTATGTCCCACGATCAGGAGTCCTTTCTTTCCCTCCTCGGACGCTCGGGTCGTTACGATCAGATGATCCCCGAGTTTCTCCTGTTCGACGACTCGGGCGGAAAACCCCTCCCTGCTCACGACGTCCCGAATGACCTCTACCACCGCGTCCACCCCGGCCTTGTGGTAGCTCCCGCTCTGGATCAGGACCAGCTTCTTGAGGAGAGAGAACATCTCTCCTTCTGAGCGTTCGAGGAACCGAAGGATACGGTTAATCAGCGTCTCCCTGGTATCGGGCAAAGGCGTAATCCTCCTTTGCATAGATTTCTCCGTCCGCGTCGGGATAGGCCACCTCTTCCCCCGACCACGGTTTCCTGAGAATTACCTTCCCATCCTCATGACGAACGAGGTTGTCCCTGTGAAGGGGAATCTTCCCCCCCGCCGTGGCGATATACCTGGGAATCGCGTCACCGGAAATATTCCCGTACATGCCTTCGATGATATCTCGCCCCACCTCCACGGGGACCCGGAGGTGGCTGAACTGGGGATTCCGAAAGCTGCAGTTGAAGACGTAGTAGGGGCGGATATAGGCCTCCTGAATGGTTTCGCAGAGCTTCCACATCTTCACCCGTGTATCGTTGATCCCCTTGAGAAGGACCGCCTGGTTGAGGACCGCGCTGACCCGCCCGGAGATTCGTCGGAAGGCATCCTTCGAAACGGGGGTGATCTCCTGGGCGGTGTTCACCTGCGTTACCACCCGAAGGGGTTTGATCTCGTTGCTGGCGCCAAGGATGTCGAGGAGCTCTTCGTCCACACGCTGGGGACATGTCACCGGAATCCGCGTCCCCAAGCGTTTGACCTTGACGTGATCGATGGCGTCCAGTTCGGCGAGCAGCCAGGCGATCATGTCGTTGGGAAGGATGAAGGCATCCCCGCCCGTCACCAGGACATCCCGGATCCGGGGATTCCCGCGGATGTAATCGAGGGCCTCCCTGTAAGCGTCTCTGGAGTAGATGCGATCCTTCTTTCCTATGTGGGCGATCCGGAGGCAGTGCGTGCAGTACATGGCGCACATGTTCGTGGCCTTGATGGTCAACACCCTCGGGTAGAACTGGTCTACAAGCCGGGCCGGGGAGTGGTCCGCCGCCACGGGCGGGATCTCGATTCCCGCGTTGTCGACCATCTCCCGGGTCGGAACCGACTGGATCAGGACCGGGTCGTTAACCTTCCCCGGCATGATCAAGCTGGCATAGTAGGGGGTCAGGCGCATCCGGTAATGCTCGGTAACGACTTTCAGGTCCCGAAGGGCGTCTTTCGGCAGTGAAATCACCCGGGCCAGTTCCTCCGCCGAGTTGATGGCGAATTTGAGCTGTCCCTGGAAAGAATCCCAGTCGGATTCGCTCATCCCCAGCGCCTTCCGGATACGGGCGGCATTCTCCCTTATCTCCTCCCACAATTCGATCCCGCTGGGGGCCTCCTTATCCTTCCGGGCGAGATAATCTTCCACCCGGCTGTTCGCCGCCTCCACGATGGGAAGGGCCCGGGCCAGGCGCCCGCCGACCGTCACCCCGTGCTCGTCGATCTCCCGGTGCTTCCTGGCAAGGGTCAGAAGCTCTTCCCGGCCTATCCCCACTTCTTCCGGCCTCAGACCATGGGAGGACTTCAGATCCCGCAGCCAGGCGAAAAGATCGATTATGGGCTGGGTCATTTCCCTTCGACGCGCCTCGGACAACCGTCTGGCGGCCTCTTCCTTGAGGGCTTCCGGGGCAGGCCCCGCCCCGTTCGTCCCCCCGTACAGGACCTCAAACAGCTCTCTCGTATAGGCGTCTTCCCCTGACAGGTGTACCCCGGTTTCCATTTCCATCCTATCTCTCCTTTCCAATCGTCGCCGCCAGGGCGGCTTCCCCCTTCTTCAACCCGTCGAATACCCCCTCACGACTGTCCGCCACGGCAATGACCCGGCCAAGAAAGGCGCCGGCTTTAAGCAAAAACTCCTTCCCTATATGCTCCACCACGATATGCGCGGCCCCGGTTCCGTTACGGGCGACTTCCCGAAAGATCCTCCGCTCGTGCTCGGGCCACGGGAGATCCGCGTGGACGTAGACATCCTCTTCGACCTTGAAATTATAGGTCCCCCAATGAATTCCCCGGGGGTTGCCTTCCATCTCCCTGAGGTCCGGGGGGAAAGCCCCCTGCGTCAGGGCCAGATACTCCAGCTCCGCCAGAGACGGGGCGTCTTCATCGAGAGAGAGCTCCAGGTGGCAGCACATCTCCATGGTGGTTCCCTGCTTTCGGGCATTGACCTCCACGAAAAGGACCTCCCCGTTTTCCCTGACGATATAGTCGCAACCGAAGATGCCCCGGTATCCGCTCGCCCCCATGAGTCTTCCCACTTTGCGCGTCAATTTCTTCAAAGTTTCCTGAATCTCCATCGGGAGCACCGATGGGGCCGTGGAACCTCTGAACTTGTTCAGTTGTTCCATGCGCTGATCGGCGATCCCCCCGATATACACGTCCCTTTCGTTGGCAACCACCGCCAGGACCGTGGGATCGTGAGTGTGAGGGACAAACCGGCTGATGAGATACGGCGGAGGCCAGTCCCCCAACTTCTCAATAAGCTCCGCCTCGTCACGGGCGATAAAACTGAAGATCCCCGCCGCGCTGTACTCCAGGCTGAGAAAGATTCCATCCCGCCACGTGTCCCACAAGTGCCGGGTTTTTTCCAAAAGCTCATCGCGAGACCCGCACAAATTAAATTCGGGAAGAGGAAGGTGTTCCTGAAGGGTCTTATACATGTAGAGCTTGTTGTTCCACCGGTCCGCCACGCGGCTGTCGGGGGCGAGGATCTCAACTCCCGGGAGACGATCAAGCGTCATCTCCGCGAGGGCGTGAAACATGCTGATCCAAACCCTTTCCTGGGACCTGGCAAGAATCTCCACCAATTCGATAACCGCCGGATGACGGGATACTACGGAGGCGAAGGTTCTGCCCGGGAGCCTGCAACTCACGCGGACACCGGTTTCTCGGGTCAACCGGGACGCCTCAGGATTAATAACGAGGAGATTTCCCTCCGGATAACGCTCCAGGACATCCGGAACGATGGCAATAAAGTCGATATTCTTCTTGTGTATCTTTTGAAGGGCTTCCCGAAGGAACTCGTTCAGATGGTACGCCTTGATTTCACCCACGTAGAGGAAATAGTCTGTATCGTCTTTCAGCGAGATTCGTCGATAGAAAACGTCGTCAGTCATCCGGCCCATTCTTCTGAGTTTCTCTCTCTCATGGGCGCCATTCTACAAAAAGTCCGGGGGAAAGGCAAGTTTTAGTTGTGAAGATTAATCAACTGACATATCTTCGCCCGACGAGTCACCAGGTTCCGGAGAGACCCCCGTAGGGGGCGAAGACCCTCTTTTCGCGTTCGCCATGACCCGCGCCAATTCCTCCTTCAGGTCATTGATCCGGTACGGTTTGATGAGTTTTCCCGCGAACCCATACTTTTCGTAGGCGGTGATCACCGGATCCGTGGAGTAACCGCTTGAAACGATCACCTGGGCCTCGGGATCCAACTCGAGTAACCTTCTGGCCGCTTCCAGGCCACCCATCCCTCCCGGGACGGTCATATCCATGATGACCACGTCAAACGGACGTCCTTCCCTTCTCGCCTCTTCGTATCTCTTGATGGCCTCTCCGCCTTCCGAGACCGTCAAAACCTCGTATCCCAATGCCTCAAGCATCTCCGCCGCCACATCCTGTATCAGGAATTCGTCGTCCATGACCAACACTCGCCCGGACGATCCTTCCAACCTCTCCTTCGTTTCTGGTGGACGGTGAGACACCTCTTCCTCATCCCCCATCTCGGCCGGAAGGTAAAGGGTGAAAACGGTCCCCTCCCCCGGCGAGGACTCCACCTCAACGGTTCCCCCATGCTTCGTGACGATACTCTGCACGATGGCCAGCCCCAGTCCACTGCCCGTCTGTTTGGTAGAGAAATAAGGATCAAAAATCCTCTCCAGGTTTTCCTGGGGGATACCCACCCCTTCATCCCGGATGGAAAGCACGACAAAATCACCCGTCAGGCTCTTCGGGCGGTCCCTTCCTGAAAGCGTGAGATTCATCCCTTTGATATAGAGATTGCCTCCGTGAGCCATCGCCTCTTTGGCATTCATGGCAAGATTGGTGATGACCTGGCTTATCTGACCTTCGTCCGCCTTGACCTTCCACAAATCGTCCGGGAATTCATAATTCACCTTCACGTTGCTGCCGCTCAAAATGAACGAAACCGTATTCTGAACCACCGATTTCAGGTCCACCTTCGCCAGAAGGGGATCTCCTCCCTTGGCGAAGGTCAAAAGCTGGTCGGTCAGGTTTCTCGCCCTCTCGAGGGCATGGTCCGCTTGACTCAGGAAGGGATACGCCGGGTGATCGGACGAAGTTCTCAACAGGGCAAGTTCCAGGTTCCCGAACAACCCCATCAGGATATTGTTGAAGTCGTGGGCGATCCCACCGGCCAGCATTCCAAGGGACTCCAGCTTCACGAGCTTTATCTGTTCCTGCTCCGCCAGCTTCCGTTTGGTAATATCGATGGTGGAACCGAAGACCCTCAACTTCCCATCCTCGTTGAGAACCCGGCCGGTGGAAGAAAACCACGCCCTTTTCCCGTCTCCTCTCCTGACTTCATATTCAAACGTCACCATCTCTCCGGGATTCCGGATGGCCTTCTCAAACGCCTCGTAAACCCCCGCCCGATACTCCGGAAGGATATAAGTGAAAATGTATTCATCCCAATCATCCTTCACCGTGACCCCGGGCGGTAGGGCCAAGAGCTTATCCACCGCCCCTGAGGAGTAGGTATTCGTAAACGTGCCATCCTCCTCAATATCCGCGATCCAGATGACGTTCGGCAAATTTTCGTTTATAACTTCCAACTGCTGCGTCACGTTACGAATCTTTCTCTCTTTTTTCAGCCTCTCCGTGACATCCTGGAAAACGATGATAGCTCCATCGAGGTCTTCGCCGTCTCCATGGACCGGGAAAACACGTCCCGACACGGGATTTCTCTTTCCACTCGCTGACACGAGAACCGTCCCGTCCGGAAAGACGGCCGGCTTTCCCGTCGATAATACCGTTTCAACCGGATCGTCGGCGTCAGGATCCTCAAAATGAAGCCGAAAAATGTCTTGCAAGGGGTTTTCACTCGTCGTATCGAGCCGCCACTCCGTCATCTCCTCCGCCACCCTGTTCATCAGGACGACACGCCTGAATTCATCGACCCTGATGACACCATCCCGGATGGAATCGAGAATAACACGGAAACCTTCTTCACATTCCAGATCCAGATCCTTCTTGCCCCGGACCTCCCACGCCTCGGAATCGCCTGTCTGTGTGTCCGCAATCGCCGTATCGTTCATCGCCGTTACCCCCCCGAAAACACTTCATCATCATCACAAAAAGAAGTTCACTCAAACACGATTTTCAGGAATACCGCCTTGAACACATTAAGGCGGCAACGGACAATTTACATACCAAACAGGCAATGAATTGTCAACCTATAAATACCTTAATTAACAGTGTCAGTAATTATTACTGAAATATTTAGCTTTCTTTTTCGAAATGGTCAACCATATCCAGACCCTTTCCCGGATCGTAAAACATGAGAAATTTCCAGCATATCCAAGCGACACACCGGGACAATCGATCCTTTCTGACTTCACCGCCGGCCTAAGACACCTTTAAGATTTACAGATTCGGAAACAAAGGGCCTTGTTCAATTAAATGCCAGGACGCGCTTTAACGCCTT
>CAZKUZ010000230.1:0-2928 GCA_964556045.1 uncultured Thermodesulfobacteriota bacterium
CCTTTATCTCTTTCGTCAGCCGGGACTTTTGATAGTTTTCCGGATTTCCGTAGAAGTAGAGGTTTTTTCGTCTCAGAATCTTCGCCTGCTCCTCTTCCGGAAGGAAGGCGACAATCGCCTTTCCGTGGGCCCCGGCGGTGAGATGAAAACGATGTCCGACCTCGATGGTGATGCCGAGGGGGGTTCCCCCGTCTCTCTTGGCGATGACGATGAAGTGCTCTTCGCTGACTATGCCCACCAGGGCGGTGCAACCGGTTTCCCGGGCCAGCGTTTCGAGGTGGGGAAGGGCGACGGCCCGGAGGTCGAGGTGCTGCAAGAGGCTTCGGGAGAGGGTCAGCACGGCGGGGCCTAAGCGGTACCGTTTCGTGGCCTCGTTTCGCTCGATGAGGCCGTAGGCCGCGAGGGTCTTCAGGATGGCGTGTCCCCGGCTTTTATAGATCCCCAGGGCCTGACAGATTTCCGTGAGATTTGCCTGCCCCCGGTCGTTTTTTGAGAAGAACAGGAGAATGCGAGCCGCCTGTTCCACGGCGGGGACGAGGGAAGAGGAGACATCGTTTCTGTTTTTACGGGTAGGGCCGTTTTTTTCTTTCGAGGCGGACATTTTCCTGCCAAAAGTTCTATATACAGAATTAAATTCTTTATGTAGAATAAATACACCAAAAGACCTCCGTTGTCAAGGGTAAAATTAATAGATTTTTGGCTCGGAAGCGGTGGGGTGTTCAAGGGTGCAATTTCAATCCTTGCTTCAAACGCGAGCGGGTTTGGTTTGACATGCGAGCCTCTTTATACTAATAATTATCGAATCAATAACAAAAAGGGGGTAATGTATGAAGAAGAGATTGTTTGTGTTGTTGGTGGTCGTTGCCATGATCGGAATTGTTCCTTTCAGCCTTCAGGCAAAGGAGATCACAATCAAGCTGGCCCATTTGAATGCGCAGAAGCCTTTTGATATTCCATCTGCGGCCATGGTGGCTGCCTTCAAGTCCGCCGTGGAGGCCAACTCGAACGGTAAAATAAAGGTTAAGATCTTTCCGAACGGTGTCTTGGGTAAAGAACGGGAGACGATGGTTCAGGTGAAGAGCGGAGTTGTTCAGTCGTATATCGCCTCCACGGGGGGGATGTCGACGTTTTATCCGATGATAGACGTTACCAACATGCCTTTCGCGTTTTCCAGTTACAATGTCTGTTACAAGGTCTACGACGGGGACTTTGGAAAGGCGCTGGCGAAGGATATCGAGAAGAAGTCCGGGTTTCACGTTCTCGGTTTCGGCGAATCGGGCGGCTTCTTCATTATCACCAATTCCAAGCGTGAGGTAAAATCTCCCAAGGATATGAAGGGGTTGAAGATCAGGACCATGACGGTTCCGCTTCACATGGCCATCATCAAGGCCCTGGGCGCGTCTCCGACGCCCATTGCCTGGTCGGAAGTGTATACGTCTCTCCAGACCGGGGTCGTGGACGGCCAGATGAATCCCATTTCCATCATCAACATGGCCAAGTTTTACGAGGTGCAGAAGTACGCGACGCTGACGAACCACCTCTATGCCCCGTACATCTGGGTTATGAATGCCAAGTTTTACAATGGCCTTTCCCCGGCGGACAAAAAGATCATCGACGACGCCGCGCGAATCGCCATCCTGGCGGGAAGGGGGCTCAGCCGGATCATCGATTCGACCGACAAGGGGCTTCCTGTCCTCATGTCGAAGATGAAGGTGTACGTCCCGACGCCCGCGGAGATGAAGCAGTTCAAGGACGCCACGATTCCGGCCGCCACCAAGTTTTTGGAAGAGAAATACGGCAAGGAAGGAAAGGCGTGGGTGGACAAGTTCCTCAAGGCGATTGCCGAGGCGGAAAAGGAACTTGGGGAATAAGGTATAACTTCTGATAAAGCCTGGAGTAGCTTTGGCGGTTACTCCAGGCTTTTTTAGGAAGAGTTATGAAGCCTGATGAAAAGGGTTACCTCGGGTTCGTCCGGAGATCCTCGGAGGTGATAAACAAGTTTATTTCGGTGTTGTGCCTCATTTTCATGTCCGGCATGACCTTCGTTGTTCTTCTGGGCGTCTTTTTCAGATATGTCTTGAGGATGCCTTTGAGCTGGCCGGAGGAGCTTTCCCGCTACATGATGATTTGGGCGGCTTCCCTCGCCGTCAGCATAGGGGTTCAAGAGAAGGGGCACGTGGGGTTGACCTTTCTCTTTGATATCACGAAGTCGAGGACAATCAAGATAATTCTGGAGTCGGTTATTTTCCTCGCCACATGCGGCTTTCTTGCGATAATGATTTACTACTCGGTCCTGATGGTCGTGAATGCCAAGTCCCAGATCTCGCAGGGGCTTGGCATCACCATGGTTCTACCCACCCTGGCCATCCCTGTCTCCATGGTTGTTGCGTTGATTCAGTTGGTATTGAGGTATGTACTGGATGTGAGCTCCCCCGGAGATATCCAGCTTGAAAAAGAAGTCATAGATATCTGATAAGGGTCTCGGATGTTTTTTTCTCTGATTGTCGTATTTTTTACCGCGCTTATTATTGGAATCCCGATTGGTTTCGCGATCGGTATCACCGGATTGCTGGGGCTGTATCTCATGGGACA
Organism: uncultured Thermodesulfobacteriota bacterium; assembly: GCA_964556045.1. Taxonomy (GTDB): domain Bacteria; phylum Desulfobacterota; class S145-22; order S145-22; family S145-22; genus JAOZMY01. The sequence continues at coordinate 2,593 of CAZKUZ010000230.1, forward strand.
CGACGTCTCCATGTTTTCCATGGCGCCGCTGCAGTTTTTTTCCGGTCTTGACATGTTTACCTTGATGGCGATGCCCTTTTTTATCCTTGCCGGGGAGATCATGAACAAAACCGGCATCACCAGTCGCCTGGTCAAGTTCTCGAACACCCTGGTCGGGCACTGGAGGGGAGGGCTGGCCCACGCCAATATTATCGCCAGCATCTTCTTTGCCGGCATGACGGGAGCGGCCGTGTCCGATACGGCCGCCATCGGCACCATGCTGATACCCGCCATGGAAGAGGACGGATACGACCTCGATTTTTCCGCGTCCGTGACCGCCGCCTCGTCCATCATAGG
>CAZKUZ010000231.1:0-2483 GCA_964556045.1 uncultured Thermodesulfobacteriota bacterium
TGGTGGCCTGGCCCAAAGGTTACGTCCACGAGCCGACCACGAGGGAAAAGTTCAGATACTTTCTCAGGGATAATGGGGGCGTCGCCGCGGTGACCATGGGCCTGGTTGTTCTCTTCCTCTACTATTTCCTGACATGGCTCAAGGTGGGGAAGGATCCGGAGAAAGGGACCATCATCCCCCGCTTTCATCCCCCCCAGGGATTTTCTCCCGCCGCAGTCCGGTTCGTCATGAAGATGGGATTCGACTCCAAGGCCCTTGCCGTGGCCATCGTGGACATGGCGGTGAAGGGGGCCCTGCGGATCCGCCAGGACGACGATGGAACCTATACCCTCGAGAGGGTCACGGACAACGTGCCGGATCTGTCCAAGGGGGAGCGGAAGGTCCTGGACGCCCTTTTCGATTACAGTGGGATCCTCGTTTTAAAACAGGATAATCATAAGACGGTGCAGGCGGGCAAAAAGGCCCTGGAAAAAATCCTGAAGCAGGAATACGAGAGAAATTACTTTCTGCGCAACACCCGCTATTTTATCCCGGGTCTTATCCTTACCCTGTTGACACTCGTGGGGATGATCCTTACGGCGAGGAACATGGAGACGGCGACCTTCATGGGCCTGTGGATTACCATTTGGACCGGCGGCGTCTTTTTCCTCCTCCGATCCGCCATAACGGCGTGGAAGAGCAAAGACTCCAAAAAAAGAGCCATTGGTACGACTCTCTTTACTATCCCCTTCATCGCGGGTGAGATCTTTGGTCTCGTGGTTTTCGCGCAGGCGGTTTCCTTCCTGGCCGCCTTGCTGTTTGTTGTGGTTATTTTCCTGGATGTCCTGTTTTACCACTTGCTCAAGGCGCCGACCCACCACGGGCGACGGGTCATGGACGAGATCGAGGGTTTCAAACTCTACCTGGAGACGGCGGAGGAAGAACGGTTCAGACTTATGCATCCCCCCGAAAAGACGCCGGAACTCTTCGAGAAATACCTCCCTTATGCCATGGCCCTGGACGTGGAAAACGCCTGGAGCCAGAAGTTTGAAAGTATCCTGGCCCGTGCCGCGGAGGAAGGGGCGTATCAGCCTGTCTGGTACTCCGGCGGGTATCTGGACACGAGGGGTTTTTCGGGGCTGGCTTCCGGGATAGGGAGTTCCTTGAGCGGGGCCATCGCCTCTTCTTCGGTAGCTCCTGGTTCCTCTTCAGGCTTCGGTGGCGGAGGCGGCTCTGGCGGGGGCGGCGGAGGTGGCGGAGGCGGCGGCTGGTAAGCCTCGTCCCAGGGATCAGATTGTCCCGAGGAAGTCGAAGAGAAAGTCCTCCTTCTTCAAGTTCAGGATCGCTTCTCTCTCCTTGGAAAACCTCGCGTAGCTCATCGTGTCGATTTCTTCCCTCGAGAGGTTCAAAGGGCTATCGGGGGTCCCTCGCGTGATGATTCCCAGGCCATGGTCACAGTCCAGAACAAAGATGCGCAGGTCGTCCCGGGTGCTCCTCAGTACGCAGATGGTTTTCCAGACATCTCCGCACCACTGCCCCGTCCAGCCGGGAAGGTTCAGGGACGCCGCGTGTTCGTAGTCCTTGGCCGGAAAAGCCGCCGCCTCGTTGGGCGGGTTGCAATCGTGCATCACGATGACACCGTCTTCCTTGAGCACGCCCAGGGCGTTTTCCACATCTTTCATGGTTTGGGCGTGGGAGTGGAGGCCATCGATGAAGATCACGTCGAAGGTGAAAGAATCCTTGGCGCGGGTGAAAAAATCATCGCTGGTCATCTCGTAGTATTTCGCGAAGAGGTTCCGGGGATTTCTGAATATCCAGGTGATTCGCCGTTTCGCGGGGAAGTTGAAATGGGGGTCTACCGCGACCTTCTGTCGAGCCTTGATCCTGAAGAAGTTTTTTCCGGCACCCATGCCGATTTCCAGATAGGCGGGAGCCTTTTTCTTATCCAGGATCTTTTGAATAACCTCGGTTCTTTTCATTTTTGCACGATAAATTCTTGTTGGAAGACTGTCAAAAGGGTTCTTTTCTTTCGCTGTTTTTCAAGGCATCTCCAATCTTTGTGCCCTATCCACCAAACGGAGTCCGCGGAAATTATTTGGGCGGTATCGCTTTTCACGTGCCTATGCGCGTTTTTCCGTGGACGGTTGCATCTTTCCCGCCCTGCAACCCGTTACTCCCTTCCGCTAAGGGGTATCCGGTAGGCGGCGCTCCGTTTCGGATAACCTCTTGATCTCTTGCTGCACCCTTTCGGCCAGAAATATCTTCAAAAGAGACTGATACGGCACGTCTTTCTTGTGGGCGAGAAGTATATATCATAAATATTCAATTATCAAGGTCACGTAACGCCAAGCGGCGGGTCCCTGCGCTCTCCCCAGAACCGTTTCAGCCACGGCCCCATGCCGTAAATGACGGCGAGGATGAAGAAGACCTGGAGGATGGGCTTGAAGGAGAGGGCGAAGACGGTGAGGCTGCTGAACATGGTGGCGGCGATGGCCAGCGAGATG
>CAZKUZ010000232.1:0-1764 GCA_964556045.1 uncultured Thermodesulfobacteriota bacterium
TCGAACTGGCGATCATGACGGCCGTTTCCACGAAGCTGGGACCGGAATTCTGCCAGAACCTTCATGTCATATTTCACAAGATTGACGGGAAAGATGTCTGTCGGATACTGGTCGTGCCTTCGCACCAGCCCGTCTTCGTGAAACAGGACAAGGCGACGAAGTTTTACCTTCGGACCGGGGGAAGCACCCGGGAGCTGAATATCGAGGAGGCCATGTCCTACGTGGCTAATCGGAGGTAGAGATACGTTGGAACCTTTGGAAAAGGAGGGCTGAAATGAGCGGAAAGATGCCGCCCGGCCAAAGGTATATTTCCTCCTGGCCGGTCCGCACGGCCGAGGATGCGCCGGACATCGATCCAAAGGATTGGACCCTTGAGATCACCGGTTTGATCAAAACGCCGAAAACTCTGAGTATCGAAGAGATTCACGCCATGCCCACGGTGGAGGTCAAGGCGGATTTCCATTGCGTGGAGACCTGGACCGTGCCGGACAATGTGTGGAAAGGAGTCCGGGTGCGAGACCTCATCGATGAATCAGAGCTTCAACAAGACGCGAAATTCGCCCTGTTTCATTCACCGGGGGGGTATTCCTCCGAGATCGATCTTGAATGTCTGATGGATGACGAGACCATCCTCGCCTGGGAGCGCAACGGGGAGCCCATCCCCTTTGGGCATGGGTATCCCCTCCGCTTGATCGTTCCCAGCCGTTACGCCTACAAGAGTGTCAAGTGGGTGAATAAGATCGAGTTCGTGGACAAGGATATCCGAGGGTATTGGGAGGCCCGGGGGTATCATCCCGTGGCCGATGTCTGGAAGAACGAGCGCTATGGATAGGTCAGCGGGTCTGGCGTGACGTGGACCCCAGGTAGATGGCGAAGATGGCCAGGGCCGCCCCGGCCAGGTCGAAAAGGCCGGCGGGATGCCCGAAGAAGAGGATATCCCACACGAAGGAGAGGGTGGGTTGCAGGAGAAGGATGAGCCCTGCCCTTGAAGCTTCAATCTTGCCGATTCCCTTCGAAATAAGAACCCATCCCAGGACCTGACCCATGATCCCGTAGGCGATGAGGGCCAGATAGGTTTGGGTGTCCGGGATGGCGAACGAGTTTCTCGTGGCGATTACCTCGAACCCGAGCCCCAAGGCGGTGAGCAGGGAGATGAGGGCGATGACGAAGAACGCGGAGAGCTCCGTGTAGCGTGACTGAAGGCGACGCAGACTTAGGAGATAGGCGGAATAGGCCAGGGCTGTGAGGAGACCAAGGCCGACGCCCAGGTAAAAGTGGGGTTGGGGGGTGACCATGTTCCGGGGGAGGATAAGCAGCCCAAGGCCCAGGAGGGCCAGGGGGACGGAAATAACGTATCGTAGGTTCAGCCGTTCCTTGAAAATGAGAAAGCCGATCCCGGCGAGGAAAAAGACCTGGAAATTGGCGAGGATCGTGGCCAGGCCCGGTCCCACGTAAAAGATGCTGTGGTGCCAAACGGTCAGGTCCCAGACGAAACAGAAGGCGCATAGGACCATGAGGCCGAAAGATCGCAGCGGGAATCGGGAGACCCTGCCCGTGAGGAGGGCGATAATGGTGAGGAGCACACCCCCGATGGCCATGCGATAGAAGGCGGAGACGGTGGGTCCCACGTGGGCGATCTTGACAAAGACGGCCGAGAAACTGATCATCACCGCCCCGGCGAGGACCATCAGGGTGTCTTGGTGTTTTTCTGAAAGGGCCAAGATTTTCATCGCTTAAATCAGCAAGGCACCCGAAGGTGCCTTG
>CAZKUZ010000233.1:0-2431 GCA_964556045.1 uncultured Thermodesulfobacteriota bacterium
TCTCGTAGAGAGGACGGTTCCAGGGTTTGGTGGAAGGGCAAAGATCGGTGGTAATGGCAAAACCAGCCGGAGAGATCCGGCGGCTTCCATGATTGAAGATCCCCGGTCCCTGGGCAATCCGCTTGATCAAGGCCTCAAACGCCATATCTTTTGGTTGCCCACGCGCGATCCGGTAGCTTCCACCCACCCAGAAAATAAGGCAGGCTATGAGAATCCCTATCCTTAAGCGCTTCTTTCCCTTCCTCTTTCTTTCCATTGACAAGACCCTCCCGTAGTATATTATCTTATCTCACGAACACGAATTTGAAAGCAAGGAGGATCCCGTGAAAGATCGCACCCCGGAAGACACCATCGCCTTCGTCAAGGAAACCGTGCAAAACCTCACCCCATATCCCCACGAAATCTACTACGTGCTGAAACGAAACGAGGTCATCGAATCAAAGGACGAAACCATCGACGGTTACGAAACCGCCACGACTGAAGGGGTCGCTATCCGGATCTTAAACGACGGCAGGATGGGATTCGGTTACAGCACCCGCCTGGACACGGAAAGCCTGGAAAAAACGATCCGGGTGGCGCTCGACAGCCTCAAGGTCTCCACGCAAGATCCCGCCCATGTCTTCCTGGACGCCGCCGTCCCCTACCCCACCCTCGAGCTGGAGGATCCCTCCCTCGCCAGACTCGATGCAGACACGAAAAAGGAGATGACCATCACCATCGAGCGCACAGCCCGCCGACACGATCCCCGGGTGAAACAGGTGCGCAACGCCCAGATTTCACTCCTCGAGGCGCGAATATGGCTCTTCAACTCGTTCGGCCTGGACCGGACCTACACGGCCACGGGGGTTTCCGCCAGCATCATGCTGACCGCGGAGGAGGGAAACTCCTCCGAATACGGCTGGGAATCGGTCAGCAGCCACTTCCTCAAAGACATCAACCCCGAGGAAATCGGGCGCCGCGCCGCGCAAAAGGCCGTGACGCGTCTGGGGGGGAAACCCGTTCGGGGCGGAACCTTTCCCGCCCTCCTCGACCGAGAGGTCGTGGCAGAGATCATCGGTCTCCTGGCCCCTTCCTTCACCGGTGAGAACCTCTACAAGGGCAAGTCCGCCCTCAGGGGAAAGGAGGGAACAGAGGCCTTCTCCTCCCGGCTAACCCTCCACGACGGCCTCCTCTACACGGAGGGAATGGCCGCCGCTCCCTTCGACGGCGAGGGGGAACCGGCAAGGAAAACCGTCCTGATTGACCAAGGGGTCGTCGCCGGTTTCCTGTATGATCACTACTACGCGAAAAAGATGGGGGCCCTCAGCACCGCCAACGCCGTGCGGGGCGGCATCTCGGCTCCCCCCTCATGCGGCACCACCAACCTTTACCTGACGCCGGGGGAAACCACCTTCGAAGAGATGATCCGAAACATCCCGGAAGGTTTCTATGTTCAGGAACTGATGGGACTCCACACCGCCAATCCCATCACGGGAGAATTCTCCCTGGGTGCCTCGGGGCAATGGATCGAAAACGGAGAGCTGGCCTATCCCGTTCGCGGCGTCGCCGTATCCGGCAACCTCTTCGAACTGCTGAAACGCGTGGAAATTGTGGGCAACGACCTCCGATGGTTCGGCGCCATCGGCACCCCTTCCCTCCTTATCGGCTCCCTGTCGGTAGCGGGCACGGGATAAAATTCTAAGCGCGACAAAATCCACGGAGCGCCAACCGTAAAACCAACCATCCCCCGTTCTTTTCCCATATCTCCAAACACCCGAGGCATTGCCGAAAATCGTCTCGTTCCTACCCGCACACCTATCGTTCAAAGATTTTCTCCAATGTCTTGAGGGGAAGGAAATGAATGAAGGGGCGGCCGTGGGGACAGGCCAAGGGCACCTCCTCCTCGATGATCTGGTCCAGGAGGGCGTAGGCCTCAGGTACGGAGACGGTATCCTGGCCGCGGCTGGCGCTGTGGCACGCGATGGTGGCGAGGAATTTGTCCACCCGCTCGGACAATCCCTCCATGGTAGGCATCTCCGCGAACTCCTGAAGGAGCTCGCGCACGAGGGATTCCGCCTCCTCCTGGCGCACCCACGCGGGCAGGGAAACGACCCGGAGGCTTCCCTCTCCAAAGGGTTCCAACACGATTCCCATCTTCCGCAGTAAGGGGTCGGAGTGGCTGAAAACCGCCGCCTCCCCCTCGTCCAGGGAGAACACCACCGGCAGGAGGCAGCGCTGGGAAGGCAGGGATTTTCCGAAGGTCCGTTTCAAGCGCTCGAAGATCAGGCGCTCGTGGGCCGCGTGCTTGTCCACGATGAAGATCCCCTCGTCATAGGAGGCCACGATGTAGGTATTGGCCACCACGCCCAAGATCGTGTAGTCCCGCGGGATATCGGCGGAATGTTCACGGGCGGCTTCCCGAGCGACGGCCGGGGTGGCATAAGGCTCCGGC
>CAZKUZ010000234.1:0-2826 GCA_964556045.1 uncultured Thermodesulfobacteriota bacterium
AAGGACTTTGTCCGTTCGGAAGAAAAGCTGAACAAACTCCTTTCCTATTCCATTCCAACCCCCATCTATATCCGCGCCAAAACCCTGTTAGGGCATCTTTGCATCCTGAGGAAAAAGATCCCGTGCGGTATCGACGCCTACCTAACCGCCAGAGAGAAGTCTACCAACCCCACGGAACAGGCCGTGCTCGATTCCTACATTCAAAGGGCCGTCTTCATGCTCGAAGATCCAAGCGTCCTCGAGGATCTCGGCCAAAAATACCCCGAAGGGGTCATAGGGAAGGCCGCTCAGGTCCGCCTCGCGGAAATCCTGATCGAACGGCAAGAGTTCCAGGAGGCCGAAAAGCTCCTTGGCCCCGCGTTTCTCGAGCGGCTTACGGGGACCTTGAAAAAGAAGGCGGAAGCCCTTCTCGAACGACTGAAGCGGGCCTCCGTCAAAAAGATAAAAATCGGCTGTCTTCTCCCCCTGACGGGAAAGCGGGCCCCCTTCGGTCTTCGCGCCCTCAAAGGGGCCCTGATCGCCGCCAACGCCTTCCGGCCGGAGCCGAAAGACATCGACGTTACCTTGATCGTAAAGGACTCGGAAGGCCGCCCGGAGACGAGCGCGAAGATGGCCCGGGAACTCGCAGAGAAAGACCAGGTCCAGGCCATCGTCGGCCCCATGTTCCTCGACACCACGAAGGCGGCCGCGCAGGCCATCGAGGAAACCCCCATCCCCCTGATCAGCTTATCCCAGGCAAAGGGGGTTCCCCAGCTGGGGCCTCACGTCTTTCGGAACTGCCTGACCCCCACCCAACAAATCCGGGCCCTTGTCGATTTCCTCATCGGCAATCTGAACGCCCGCAGGGCCGCCATCCTCTATCCCGACATCCCCTTCGGGAGACGGTACATGAGGCTGTTCTGGAAGACCTTCGTCGAAAAGGGCGGCGAGATCCGGGGGGTGGAATCGTATCAGACGACGGATACCGATTTCGCCGTTCCCATCAAGAAGCTGATCGGCCTCTACTACACGAAGGAACGGTGGGGAAGGGGAGATACCCCATCGGAGGAGGACGGGAAGTTCCAACCGGTCATCGACTTCGAGGTGGTCTTCATCCCGGACACCTACAACCGGGTCGTTCTCATCGCCCCCCAACTGGCATTCTACGACGTCGTGGGCGTCACCCTCGCGGGTGTCAACACGTGGAACAATCCGGTCCTGATCAGGGAAGGGAAACAGTTTGTCCGGGGGGCGGTCTTCCCCGACGGGTTCTCACCGAAAAACGATTCCCCCTTCGTGAAGGTGTTTGTCAAGTCTTTCGACACAGCTTTCGGGGAGACCCCGGAAATCCTCGCCGCCCAGAGCTACGACGCCGTCAGGCTCCTTTCGATCCTGTTCCAGAGGTTTCCCATCTCGAACACGGATGAACTGGAGGAAAAGATGAGGGTCGACACGGGCTTTCACGGAGTCTCAGGCCTGCGCTTCTACGACGATACGGGAGAAGCCGTTCGGGATGTCCTCATCCTGACAGTGGCCCGCAAGGAGATTCTCCCCCTGATGCCCGAGACTTTCACGAATCCCCCTTCAGACTCCCCATGAATCTCCCCGATCCCCTCCATCCCTGGGACCTCTCCTTCCAGGAGGCCAAACGGGTTCAGACAGACCTCGCCGAACGGGTCCGCCTCCACTTCCCCAAAAAACCGATCCAGACCATCGCCGGCGCGGATGTTTCCTTCGACAGGTTCTCGCCGGTCCTTCATGCCGGCATTGTGATTCTTTCCTTCCCGGACCTAAAACTCCTGGAAGAGGCCTGGGTCACCCGGCGGGCGACGTTTCCCTATGTCCCGGGATACCTCAGCTTCCGGGAGGCCCCGGCGGTGATCGATGCCTTCAGGACTCTCAAAACCCCGCCGGATGTCATGATCCTGGACGGACAGGGGATTGCCCATCCCAGGGGGCTGGGCCTGGCCTCCCACGTGGGCCTCTTCCTGGATTTGCCCACCATTGGATGCGCCAAATCCCTGCTCGTGGGGGAACACGACCCGGTTCCCACTGAAAAGGGAGCCAGGGTACCCCCGATATTCAACGGGAAAGAGGTCGGGAAAGTCGTCCGAACGCGTCGTCACGTAAAACCCGTGTTCGTCTCTCCCGGCCATCTCATGGATATGGACACGGCCGCCGAAGTCGTTCTGGCGTGTTGTCCCAGGTATCGGCTGCCCGAACCGACGCGGTACGCCCACCGACTCGTCAACAGGATTCGAAGGGAACACAAGGAAGGCCATGCCGAGGTATAGACTGCTCATCGCCTACGACGGGACGGCCTACCAAGGCTGGCAAAAACAACCCGAGGGGAAGAGCGTTCAAGGCACGCTTGAAAATACCGTTTTCCACCTCTTCGGGGAACAGGCGGAGGTGGTCGGCAGCGGCCGCACCGACGCGGGAGTCCACGCCCTGGGGCAGGTCGCCCACATGGATCTATCCCTGTCCCTCCAAGGCAGCGACCTTCGCGCCGCCCTGAACGGACGGCTCCCGGAGGACATTCGCATCAGGGAAGCGGTAGTCGTTTCTGAAACCTTTCATGCCCGCTACAGTGCCGTGAAACGGGCCTATGCCTATCTCATCCGTCACAGCGTTGAACCGTCTCCCTTCTTCAGGAATGCCGCCCACCAGGTTTCCAGCCCCCTGGACCTGGAGCGTATGAACCAAGCGGCCACCCTCCTTGTCGGGAAACACGACTTCTCCGCCTTCCGGGCCACGGGGGGAGGACACACCCGTCCCGTTCGCCGCGTCTTCACGTCCGAGATACTTCCCCTATCAAACCACTTCTCCTGCTACCTCATTATCGCG